>JAJYKC010000333.1 GCA_021788955.1 Acidobacteriota bacterium | reverse complement strand
CGATGCCGGGACCCACACCGCGCACCGCCCGAACGTGGCAGGCGTATATGACCGCAGCCCTTTCGAAGGAATGGTGAAGATCATCCGGCAATGCCTCCCCCAAGCGCGGTCCATCGGCACGTTGTTCGCGCCAGCGGAATCCAATTCCGTCAACTTCCGCAATGAACTGACAGACGCGGCGCGAAAAGAAGGTCTCGATGTCATTGCTGTACCGTCGACCTCCCCTTCCGACGTTCCCGATGCGGCGCTGGCCCTCGTTGGGCGGGGAATCCAGGCCATCTGTCAAATCAACGATAACCTCAATAGCGCTGCGTTCCCCAGCATCGCCGCGGCGGCCGAACGCGAGCGCCTTCCAATCTTCGGTTTTGAGACTGGCCAGGTCCGCACCGGAGCGGCTGTCGTCTTGAGTAACGACCATTTCGACGGAGGGCGCGAGTCCGGCCTCATCGCGGCGCAGGTGATCCGCGGCGCGAGCCCCGCCCAGTTCCCCTACGAGGGCATCACGCGCACCCGCCTGATGATTAACCGCCGCGTCGCTGCCGCTGCAAATCTGGCAATTCCGCCTGCTGTCCTTAGTCGCGCCGAACTCGTCGATTAGCGCCGTTGCGCGCCGCAAAGTCAAGTCCTTGGAACGAGGAATGCTGCTTTCGGCAGTGTCTATGCACGTTCCCGAGGTAGCGCGCCGCGTCGTGACCGGGGTCGCCATGGTCGCTCTGGCTTCGGGCATTCTTTTGTTTTCTGACCGCCGTCAGCGGACCTCCACCGCGGGAGGCGGAACCTCCGGAACCGGTCGAACCTACAGAATCGGTATCGCTTACTTCGCTCCCGAAGAAGGTGCGGACCTGTGTATCCAGGGCCTGATCGACGGGCTCGCCGCCGAAGGGTTTGTGCAAGGCCGCAACTTAGTGATAAGTAAGGCGCACGCCCAGGCGGAGATCGCCAACATCCCCGCCATGTTGCAGAATTTTGACGCCCAGGGTCTTGACGTGATCGTTCCCTTGACAACGCCCTGTCTGGGAGCGGCCTGCACGCTCGTAAGAAAGACCCCGGTCGTCTTTACCTATGTCTACGAGCCGATGGCCGCCGGCGCCGGCAAGTCCTGGACAAACCATCTGCCACACGTCACCGGCGTCGCCTCATTCCCTGAGCTGGACGAAACATTCACAGTCATCCGCCGCCTGGTTCCCGGGGTTCACGCGGTCGGAACCCTCTACAACAGCTCCGAGGCGAACTCGCGCAAAGTTGTCTCCGTCGGTCGCCAAGTGTCCGCCCGTATGGGACTGAGGCTGGAGGAAGTGGCTATCACCGGCACGGGCGAAGTGTTTCAGGGCGCTCAGGCGCTCGCCATGCGCGATATCCAGGCAATCTGGATCTGCGGGGATAATACTGCGCTGCAGGCGTTTTCTGCGATCGCGAAAGTCGCCTTGGATCACAAGCTGCCCCTAATCATCAACGACCCGGAGTTCGTCTCCAAAGGCGCCCTCATCGCCATCGGCATCGGCTGGCACAAGAGCGGGTATGAAGCCGGTAAGGTTGCAAGCCGGATATTGCGGGGCGAAAGCCCGGCTCGAATTCCGATGGCGAACGTCGCGGAGCGGAAAATCGTCCTCAACGACGAAGTTGCGCGCAAGTTGGGTATTTCCTTCCCCCAGGACCTGCGCCAAAGCGCCTCCGAATAAAATTCGGGCCCGCCATCCCGGATCTGGCTCCCCTCGTGCAGGAATAACCTTGGCAGCCGAGTCAGGTGGGGTCTGCGTGAACTCCACCGGCGCCGGGAGGCCGGGATAACGATGACCGTCAAGCGCAAAATTTTGACACTCGCGATAGCTGCAGCCAGCCTGCCTCTCGTCGTGATGCTGGGACTGACGATCCAGTTTCGCCGCACAATCGCTCAGCAGGCCCGGTCGGAACTCCGAGACATGGCGCAGCGGAACCTTGATCAGGTTGCCCGGGACGTCTACGTCATCTGCGAAACCGCGGACTCGCTCTTACAGGAGCGCATCGCCCTGAACCTCCAAACCGCGCGTCAGGTCCTCGACCGGGCTCGTGTTGCGGAAGGAAACGGGTCGATCACCTGGGATGCTGTCAACCAGGAAACACAGCAGACTCGCCAGGTTACACTTCCGAGGTTGATGGCAGGCGGCGTCTTGCTCCCGAAAGACTCGAGTGTCACCATGCCGGCGCCAATTGTCGATGAAATCAAGCGGGCTACCGGCGTCGATGCCACGGTCTTTCAACGAATGAACGAACAGGGCGACATGCTCCGTGTCGCCACCACCGTCTCCTCGGGCGGCCAGCGCGCTATCGGCACATACGTCGCCGCCGTCCAGGCCGATGGTACGGCCAATCCGGTCATCGCGGCCATCCTGAAAAACTCGAACTACGTTGGCCGCGCGCAAGTGGTCGGCAGTCCTTATATCGCCGCCTACGAGCCGATCCAGGATGGGCGCGGGCGCGTGTTCGGCATGCTCTTTGTCGGCGAGAAGCTTCGCAACGCGGAAGCCGTCCGTCAGGCCATCATGAAAATCGTCGTCGGCAAATCCGGCCACGTAGTGGTGCTCGGCGCCAAAGGGAATCAGCGCGGCCGCTACATCATTTCCTACCAGGGCAGGCGGGACGGAGAGGACCTCAACGACGCGCAGGACGCCGCAGGCAACTACTTCGTTCGCGGCATGGTGCAGAACGCTTTGACCCTGCCGAAAGGACAGGTGTTCAGCGCGGAGTATCCATGGCACGATGCCCCCTCGGAGCCCGTTCGCAAGAAAATCGCGTCGCTTATCTACTTCGAGCCGTGGGACTGGTTGATTGACGCTGGTACTTACGAGGACGAATACTTCGCACCCGCGAAGAACGTGGAGTCCGCCGCGTATCATCTGCTTCGAAACGTCTCGCTGGCCGGGACCGCCGCCCTCGCCCTCGCCGTTTTGTTCGCTGTTTTCTTGAGCAGCCGTCTGGCTCGCCCGATCAGCGCCACCGCCGGCGTCGCGAAGCGTATCGCCTCCGGGAACCTGATGGACGCCAAGCAGGAACTGACGGCCTTTCGCAACGGAGCGGATCAATCCGGGAAACACGCGCACCTGTTCCGCGACCACGACGAAACTTCGGACCTCATCTCCTCCTTCGGCAAGATGACCGACAACCTGGACAGCCTGATCGGACAGGTACAGCGCTCCGGGATCCAGGTGAACTCCTCCAGCACCCAGATCGCGGCCTCGGCCCGCGAATTGGAAGGCACGGTCGCCGAACAGGCTTCTTCGCTGCGGGAAGTCGCGGCGACCAGCAAAGAGATTTCCGCGACATCGACCCAACTGCTCACCACCATGGCGGGCGTCAGTGAAGCCGTCGCCGAAGCGGGCGCAAAAGCGAAGACCGGACACGGCGACCTCAACCGGATGCAGGACGCGATGCAGCAACTGCTCAAATCCACCGCCTCCGTCTCGTCCCGGCTCGGCACCATCAGCGACCGCGCCGGAAAGATATCGAGTGTAGTCACCGCCATCAACAAGATCTCCGGCCAGACCGGCATGCTCGCCCTCAACGCCGCCATCGAGACCGAAAAGGCCGGCGAATACGGCAAGGGATTCTCCGTCGTCGCTCGCGAGATCGGTCGCCTCTCCGACCAAACTGCCACGGCAACCGAAGAAATCGAGTCCGTCATCCGCGAAATGCAATCCTCCGTTTCCGGCGGCGTCATGGAAATGGACCGCTTCTCCGACGAGGTTCGCCGTCACGTAGAGGAAGTCGAGACCGTCGTCCGGCAACTCGGGCTCATCATCGATCAGACACAGGCGCTAGGGCCGCAGTTCGAGGCCGTAAATAGCGGCATGCGCGCGCAGACCGAAGGCGCGCAGCAAATCAGCGAAGTAATTGCGCAGATCGCCGAAGCCGCCGAGCGCACTCGCGCTTCGGTCCAGGAGTTCAAGCAGGCGGCCGCTCAGTTGTACAACGCCGTCCAAAGCCTGCAAAGCGAGGTGGCTCGCTTCAAGATCAGCGCGTGACCTTATGACCCTCTTCTCGAGATGGAAGCTTGCGCATAAGCTGCTCATCTGCAGCGCGGCATTCCTGCTGCCGCTGGCAGTGCTTCTGTACTTCACGGTCTCCGGTTTCCAGCAACAACTTCGATTCACAGCTCGGGAGATCGCCGGCGCTCGCGCGCTGCAGCCCATGTGCAAGTTGGCGATCCTGCTCGCCAGCGGCCAGTGGGACACAATCGCCGCGGGGGTGGATTCACCTCTTGCCGGGATCCGGAACGCGGAGATCTCGTTAGGACCTCTGCTGCCCCCTTCGGCCGATGCCGCCGCACATTCCCTCCGCGTCGCGGGCTTGCACCCGGAGGAAGCGAACGCCGCCCGCAATGAACTTCTCGGTCAGATCTACGCCGCGTTACCTCACCTCGCGGAAACAACAAACCTGATTCTCGATCCCGACCTCGACTCCTACTATCTTGCGGACCTGGCGCTTCTCCGCGTGCCGAGCCTGCACCAGGTCCTCACCCGCGACCCCTCCGCCGCACCGGATCCAGCCGAATTA
>JAJYKC010000332.1 GCA_021788955.1 Acidobacteriota bacterium | reverse complement strand
GCTGTCGACAACCCATTCCAGATGTGTCGCTCCGTCCTGCCCTCTCACCTCCGCCGTGCATACGGCTGGTGAGCGCCGGATCCATCTAACGCCATAGCCCGCCGCCTGGAGCGTCTCCGCATCGCTGGCCGCGGCGGAGGCAACGCGTTCCTCGCGGCTGTGAAACACATCGATGTCACCGGAATAGCGGGGCGACCGCCGGTTTAACGGAGTGCTTCCGGCGACGTAACTCTCCGGGTCGCGGTGCGCAGCCAACTGCCGTAGAACGTCCACCTGGATTTTAGACAGCGGCACGGCACGCTTCCTCAATCTGCTCCGCCAGCTTCCGCGCTTCCATGTCCCCCTCGATCCGCAGCGCGCGCGCCACCACCAGCGCATCCTCCGCCGTCGGCGTCTCAAGCATCCGCTTGTTCCAAAGCGCCCGCACCCCGTACTCGGCGAAAGCTCGCCGGTACAGGGTCGTGAAGTCTTTCGGATTAGGCCGCACTCCGATCATCGCACCCCGTTTTTACCACGATCGGCCCAACCCAGCAAACGCCCGCCGCCGCTCAATCGCGGTCCGAGTAACCATACCCCGGCTCGCCCAGTATCCAAAGCACCTTATCGAAAATCCGAACCCGATACTTGTACTCGCCCATGTCCATCCCTTCGATCGCCTCCCGATACCGCTCGTCAATCAGCCTCCACGTGTACGCAAACTTGTAATAGTCCGACTTGTCCTTCGCAGGCGGCTTTTCCTCCACCATCTTGCTCACCACCGACAACGTCCGTTCCGCGAGGCTGTCGTACAAAGGAACGTCCTCCGGATACCGCAGCCACAGTGCCTTTGAAGCCAGCGACGTGAAATCCCTCTCCGCCCCAAACGCTTGGCGACACCGATCCGCAAGCATCCTATGCGCTTCAACTGACTCGTCCAGACTTTCCAGCCTGGCCGTCTGCCGTTCATCCGCCCACCGAATTACCGTCTCCGATATCGCCATCCCCTTCGCGTTATCGAACCCCATCAAGACCTTAGTATTCGCGAAGCCATCTCCGGACGGCTTCGGCGCGTTTTTCGCCCGGACGGTCACTCGCCGCCGCCAGCGCCGTCTTATCCAGCCTCTCGTGCTCGTCCAACTGGTACCCAACCGCCTTCGGCCCTAGCAGCGCAATCACGGCTCCAAAATCAATCATCGTCTCCTGGCTCCTCGCTCCCATCTCCTTCCCCCCTACAATAAACCTGATGTCCTTCCTCCGGGCCCTCCTCATCACCGACCCGCTCATCCTCTTCTTCACCATCTTTTACGGCACCGCGAGCTTCTTCACCTCCTTCCTCGACATGGACGGTTCCCGTCAAATCTCCCTCGCCCGCCGCTGGGCCGCCCGCCTCCTCCAGGTCTCCCGCGTCCGCGTCACCGTCGAAGGCCTCGAAAACCTCCCCGCCGGCGTCCCCTGCGTCCTCGCCTCCAACCACTTAAGCTACATGGACACCCCCGTCGTCCTCGCCAACGTCCCGCTCCCCTTCCGCTTCCTCGCCAAGCGCGGGCTCTTCCAAATCCCCTTCCTCGGCTCCCACCTCCACCGCGCCGGCCACATCCCCGTCTACCGCGGCCACCCCCGCCAGGCCCTCCGCACCATGACCCAAGCCGCCGAAACCATCCAGCAGCGCAGCGTCAGCCTCCTCATCTTCCCCGAAGGCGGCCGCTCCCTCGCCGGCACGCTAAGGCCCTTCACCGACGGCGCCGCCTACATCGCCATCAAGGCCCACGTCCCCCTCATTCCCATCGCCCTGATCGGCACCCGCGACGTCCTCCCCATGGGCTCCCTGCAGCCCAACCCCGGCCATGTCCGCATCCGCATCGGCACGCCCATCCCCACCGCCTTCCTCACCCTCCATGACCGCGGCCGCCTCACCGCGCAGGCCCGCGCCTCGATCGTCGCCATGCTCGAAGCGCAGCCCGCCACCCCCGCCGCACTACAATAGCCGCATGCCCGTCCCGCCAAACCGCGTCTTCGAACTCCGCACCTACACCGCCCACGACGGAAAACTCGAAGCCCTCCTCGCCCGCTTCCGCGACCACACCCTCGCCCTCTTCGCCCGCCACAACATCGCCAGCCTCGCCTACTTCACCCCGCGGGACGGCCCCCTCGCCGGCCGCACCCTCATCTACTTGCTCGCCCACTTGAGCCGCGAAGCCGCCGAACAAAACTGGAACGCCTTCCGCGCCGACCCCGACTGGCTCGAAGCCCGCGCCGCCTCCGAATCCGACGGCCCCATCGTCGCCCGCCTCGAGAGCGTCTTCCTCGACCCCGCCGATTTCTCTCCGCTCAAATAGCGCTCACTCGATATCGTCTCCGCCGCCCTCCTCCGTCACCACCGCGGCCCCATCCACTTGCACCCCGTTCCGCCCAAACTCCGCCTTCAACTCTCCCCACTGCTTCATCACGCCGTCGAAATCCCCGCTGATCTTCTTGAGCGCCTGCTCGTCCAAAGCCCGCGGCCCAACATCGGCGCTGTCCACGGTCCCATACAACATCCCCACTTCCCCGTTCACCCCCGCGAGCGTCGGCGTACCACCGCCCGCCGCCGCCCCGAATCGCCGTCCGCCCGCGCCCAGCACCGCCTGCGCCTTCTTCGCCAAATCCCCCAGAGCCGCTTTCCCCTTCGCCTGCGCAATCGCCGACTGCGCCTCCTCGACCGCCCGCGAACTCGCCGTCATCATCTCCGCCAGCTTCACCTCCATCGCCGTCTGCCGCCGCAGATCCTCTTCTTTCACCTTCACCCGCGGATCCATCTTCACCTCGAGCGGCGCCGTCAACACCTGCCCGTTCGCCGTCAACCGCACCGTGTATTTGCCCGGTGCCGCCCTCGGGCCCAAAGGCTCCGCCGGCGTCCGTTCCGGCGCCGCCGAAATCGGATACTCCCGCCGCAGCGCAACCGGTGTGTCGTAGTGCAGATCCCAAACCCACCGGTGCAACCCCGCGCTCCCCGCCGGCACATGCGGCATCTTCACCCACCAAACCGGAATCGCGATCTTCTTCGCCAACTCCTCCCTGTCCGGCCCCGCCGCCTCCGCGCTCGACGCCGTACGGACCACATCCCCCGCACTATCCAGAATCTCGATCTTCACCGCGCCCGCCGCCCCCAGGTAATAATCGATCGGAACTCCATCCGGCGGATTCTCCCCCAGCGCCTCATCCGGCGGAATCGGCGTGTCCGTGTTCGTATCGCGCCGCACCCTTACCGCCTCCACCGGCTTCAGCAGCCTCGCCGCATCGCTCTCCGCCGGCTCCATCTGCCGCAGCGGACTAATATCGTCCAGAATCCAGAACGACCGCCCATGCGTCGCCGCAATCAAATCGCTGCCCTGAATCCACAAATCCCGCACCGACGTCCGCGGCAAATTCATCTGCAGACTCCGCCAGTGCGCCCCATCGTCGAACGACACCCACACCGCGTTCTCCGTCCCCGCGAACAGCAACCCCTTCCGCTCCGGATCCTCCCGCACCGTGTTCACTGGCGCGCCGTCCGGCAGTCCCGTCGTAATCAAATCCCAGCTCTTCCCGCCGTCGTGCGTCCGGTAAATGTAGGGCTTCAAATCGTCCACCCGGAACCGGCTCACCGACGCATACGCCGTCTTCTCGTCGAAGTGCGACGCCACAATCTGCGTCACCTTGCTCCACGCCTCCAGCCCCTTCGGCGTCACGTCGTTCCAGTACCCGCCGCCGTCCCGCGTCAGCCAGATCAACCCATCGTCGGTCCCCGCCCACAGCGTCCGCTCATCCTTGAACGACGGCCCAAGCGCGTACACCACGCCGTTCCGATCGCCCGCGTGCGGATCCTTCGCCGCCATCTTGCCCAAACTCTCCGGCACGCCCGGATGCGGCCGGCTCAAGTCGCCACTGATCACGTCCCACGTCTTCGCGCCGTCGGTCGACTGGAACACCACGTTCGCCGCGTAAAAAAGCGTGTGCGGATTCACCGGCGAAAAAAGAATCGGCTGCGTCCGGTCCGCGCGGTATTTCGGATCGTTCATCGCCGCCGGCGCCACCATCTCCACCTGCCCCGTCGTCGTGTGGAACTTCGACACCTGCCCGCGCCCCGCGCCGTAGATAATCGCCGGATCCAGCGGATCCGGCGCCACGTACCCATACTCGATCACGCCCACCGGATGCCACTCGCGAAACGTCACCACGCCGTCGTTGCCCCGGCTCGACACACACACCGACCCGCTCTCCTGCTGCCCGCCGCATACCTTGTACGGAAACTCGTTCGTCGCGATCGCGTGATAGAGCTGCGCCGTCGGCTGGTTGTACCAGGAACTCCACGTTCGCCCGCGGTTCACGCTCACCAGCGCCCCCTGGTCGCCGACGAGCAAGATAATCTCCGCGTGCAGCGGATTGATCCAGATATTCTGATAATCGTCGCCGCCCGGCGCGCCCCGCACCGCCGACCACGTCGCCCCTCCGTCCTCGCTCCGCCACGTCACAATGCTCGCGCTATAGACCACGTCCTCGTTCTTCGGGTCCACGCGAGGCACAGGCAGATCGCCC
>JAJYKC010000331.1 GCA_021788955.1 Acidobacteriota bacterium | reverse complement strand
TACTCGATCCGGATATTCCAGAAGACCATAAGATCATTCTGAAGCAGAGTTATCGCCTGCCGCGAACGGTTCACGCGTTGGCAGACGGCTTCATTCGCCAGGTCACGCGCCGCCAGGAGAAGATATATCTGCCGCGGCCGGAGGACGGCCACGTCGCGAAGCTCGCGGCTGGCACGTACAATTCTGCGGAATACAACATCCTCGCCAGCGCCGAAGAGCACATCGCGCGCGGCCAGACAGTGATGTTTCTGGCCTCCTGCTCGTACATGCTGAAGCCGCTGATCCATGTACTCCGCAAGCACGGCATCCCGTTCCACAATCCGTACCGAAGATCAAACGGTTACTGGAACCCGATCCGGTTAAGCAAGCCCGGCGCAACCGCCAATCGCATCCTGGCTTTGCTCGTGGGACACCGGGATTTCGGCAACGGCTGCCGGCCCTGGACCGAAGGCGACGTGGCGCTGTGGGCCGACTGGCTGGCGTCCAAGGGTCTGCTGCGCCACGGCGCGAAGAAGATGTTGCAGCAAGGCGATACGCAACGCGGGGTGGGCATCGAATACCTGAGCCGGATCTTCGAGCCGGCGGCGCTCGAATCGCTGATGGAGGCATGGGAGGGCGACTATCGCGGGCTCCTCCGGTGGTGGCGGGATCGGTTGACGGTGGATACCGCCAAACGCGCGGAGTTTCCCGCTGAGGTCGCTGCCACGCGCGGACTGCAGGCGCTCCTGGAAACACCGAAGGTGACGGTCGGAACAATCCATTCCGTGAAGGGAGGACAGGCTGAGGTCGTTTATGTATTCCCCGATTTGTCTCGCGCCGGCGACGAGCAGTACCAGCGGATGGGAGCCGCGCGTGATTCAGTAGTGCGGCTGTTCTACGTCGCGATAACCCGCGCGCGGCACACGCTCTACATCTGCCAGCCGGAATCGCACCGGGCCATCAGGAGTTGATTGAAGACATTTGACTTGCCTATGGCGACGCATGAAGTTAGCCTTCTCACCCTGACAGGAGGTGTCAGAGTGAAACCGCGGGTGCAGCACCCGAAGATCCATGAATGGGCGCTCACGAAGGTCCCCTACTGGTTTTTCCGGTATTGGGATGACGTGATTCGGCCGGATGGCTCCGTGAAGACCGTCCGGAAGAAGCACATCTGCGGGCCCAGCAGGAAGCTCAAAGACGGGCCGGAGCCGATCAGCAAGAAGCAGGCGCAGATCATCCGCGACGAGTTCCTCGCAAAGTTGAATGCGCCCACGGAGAAGGTCGCCATTGCCAAGGGGCAGGCGCTCTTCGGCGAGGTGGCGAAGATGTACATCGACAGCCACCTGGAGCGCCGGGGCAAGCTCGCGCTGCCAACGCACGAGAAGGAGAAGATGAACCTCGATCTGTACCTCATCCCAAAGTGGGGCAGGAAGCGGTTGTCGGAGATCGCGCCCAAGGATGTCGAGGATTGGCTGTTCTCGATCAAGCGCAGGGATGGCGAATTCATCTCCTGGTGGACCATGCACGGCATCCGCCGAACCATGTCGGCGATTTACCACAAGGCCGAGGATTGGGGACTGTGGGAGGAAGGCAAGCGGAACCCGCTCGTCAAAGTCAATATCGGCCAGAAGGCATACCGGTACGTGCGCCGCATTCTCGATTGGGAAGAGGCTGCCGCCGTGCTGGCGCGGTTGGAAGATCCCAACCGGCTCGTGCTGGAAACCTGCATCGCGACCGGCGCTCGGATCTCCGAAGTCACCGGCTTGATGCTCAAGCACTTTGACCCACGGACCGGCGCTATCCAGATCGAGCAGCGGAATTGGCGCATGGACATCGATGAGCCGAAGACGGAGGAGAGTAAGCGGACACTGGCTCTGGGCGCGCTGTCTCAGCGCTATATCGATTGGATCGCCAAGCTCCAGCGGCGCGGACCGGAAGCCTGGATTTTCCCGCAGGCCCGTCACGCCTCGAAACCGCTGTGGGACTCCGGCGTGCGGGACGCGTTACATCAGGCAGCCAAGGACGTCGGTTGCGACTTCCCCGGCCTCGGGCCGCACTCCTTCCGGCGCGCCAACATCACGTGGCGGCAGGAGGTCGGCGGCAGCGCCATCGAGGCATCCAAGATCGCGGGCCACAGCGACATCGAGATGACGGGCCACTACACGTTCGTGGCGCTCGAGCGCCAGGACGCGCTGACCCGCGCCATCCAGGACCGGCTGGCCCAGGCGGCGCCGGCCGACAACGGCCCGGAACCCGAACCGCCGCGCCCGGCGAAGGCCAAGCAGGAGAAGCGGGCAACAGCCAAGGTCGTCGAGATCACGCGCAAAGAGCCGGCCGCGTGAGCCGCCGGATCTCCGCACCCGCGTACCATAGAACACCCCCCGCACGCACAGGGAAAACCCGGACCCTCGTGTATCATCAAGGCGGGATGTTTGAAAAAACGCGACATCGTTTTGTCCTATCCAATTGCCGGGGGCCTGAGAGGTGCCTGCTAAGTCGCCGGAGTTGCTCGCGGCGGCCAGAAGGATGCGCAACTCAACCCCCACTTCCCGGTACGCGCACAAAAACGACTGCATTGAACTGCTAGCGCAGGGACGAAGCTACAAGTTCGTAGCCGATCTCTACGGCCACGATCCGCGTGTGCTGCGGCGCTGGTGGAAGACGGCAAAAACGACGGGAATCGACGCCTTGCGTGGGGCGCGAGGCGCGCGGCCGAAACTGGAGCCGAAAGCCATACACCAACTTGAAATCGCCATCGAGGTCGGCCCTCAAAGCTTCGGCTTCCGTGCCACGAAGTGGACGGGTCCGATGTTAGTGCGTTGGATCAAACGCCGGTTCGGTGTGGACATTGGTGTGCGTCAAGCCCAACGCTGGCTTCACGGATAGGACATTCAATGTCGCTCTATTTTCGGAGGATCTTGACTCATTTCGCGCCGTCCTGTTATTCAGACATTTTTGGTACGAGGATACTGTGCAGCATTTGGAGTCCAAATCTCATGTTCAGGCACAAAGCGTTGGGCTGGGCAGTAGTGGAACTCCGCGCCAGAATGCAATGGGGTCAGGAGGACCTCGCGCACGAGATCAACAGGCTGACTTATCATCCCGAGGAGGGCCGGGTCCCGCGCCCCAATCAGCAACAGATTTCAGATTGGGAGAACGGGAAACACGCACCGGGGCGCCTGCACCGCTGGGCTCTCGGCAAGATCGCCAGGAGTCACAAACACGACGACCTCGCGGACGTGTTTTGCGCGAACGACGCCTCGCTGCGGGTGGCCGAGTTGCTCCATACGGCGCTCCCGGACGAAGAGTCATGAGCGGCAACAGGCGGTTCGAAAACGTCCTCCTCAAACTTTGGCGGGAGCTCCCCCACGACCTGATAATCGGCCGGGAGCGGAGCCGCCAATCCATCGAGACGCTCAGGCGTTACGATATTCCGCTCGGCGTACCCGAATCCGCAGCCGCCGGGACCTTTGCGATTGCGGAGTTCGCTGCGCGGGATTATGCCTGCGCACGCTGGGCCTGGGCCATTCCAGACGAAAAGGCCATCGCTGTGCTGGTGCGGTACTCGCCCATTGTCGAAATTGGCGCCGGCACCGGCTACTGGGCGCGGCTGGCGGCCGAGGCCGGCGCGGACGTAGTGGCGTATGACTCGCGTGTGGGCCGAACGGGGCGCCGCCGGACGCGACGCGGGCGGTACTGGGGCGCGCGGTGCGGCGCCTATTTTCCGGTTCGGCGGGGCGGCAGTAATATGGCCCGATACCACGCCGGCCGCACGCTTTTCCTATGCTGGCCACCGTACAACACGCCGATGGCGGAATACGCGTTGGCGCATTACGAGGGATCGACCCTGATTTACGTCGGCGAGAACGGTGGTTGCACCGCCAACGACGCGTTCCACCGCATGCTGGAACGCGGCTGGGAGACAGCCGAAGTGATCTGCATCCCCCGATGGCACGGTCTTCACGACCGGATGTACGTGCTGGAGCGGCGGCGGTGAACAACGGCGACATGGTCTGGATTTATCCGCGGGGGACGCCAGAGCAGGCCGTGGAAGCCAGCATCGATCTCATATCCAGCAATGGAATCTCCATCGCCCTGCGACTCCGCGATGAGCCGTCCTGGTTCCGGATCAGAAATGGCCTTCTGCTCCACGATGCCGGTGGCATCGAGATGCTCTTAATGCGTGAGTCCATCGGGGGCGTCCCCAATGGCCCATGGAGGAATATCCTCGATGACGGCCGCTACGAGATCAGGGAGGTAAAAGCGTGAACGCATTTCGAAAATTCCATCCCCTGCCCGAAGGGCACCTCGCCATCGGTACTCCCTGCGGAATCTGCGGCCGGCAGATTATGGCCGGCGATGAGACCACATTGCTACCGCGTGGCGGCGCGCCCGCGCATGGCCGTACGGTGGAATCCACCTTGTGCCATTGGACCTGCGCCAGCAACGCCATGGAACGCGTCCTGGCGTGCCTGCCGGCCGGCTTGGGCCACGTCTGCTGGTTCCCTCCAGCTGCGGCAAAACAGCAGCCGGCAAACCACTTCCACACGCTCTACA
>JAJYKC010000330.1 GCA_021788955.1 Acidobacteriota bacterium | reverse complement strand
CATCACTTCCATGCGGAGGTTGAGCTTGCCGTGGGGAGGGAGGACGCAGGGAAGACCTGTCCGGAGTCCCTCCTGGTGCTCCATCCTTGGGGAACGTTCGGTTCGCTGCCACTTGTAGGAGAGACTCACGGCGTACGAACTCGCCGTGCAGTAGAAGCTATGACTCAGGTTTTCGATCGCACAGTTGATGAGCGTCAGTTTTGCGACTTCGAGGGAATCCGGTATCTCTGCGCGGACCCGCACGCGGCATTGGCTCGGCCGTAGCGGGTCGGAGGTCGCCCAGAGTCTCTGCGGCTCGATTCCCAGCGCGTGGAATAGATAGAGCTGGTCCTTCTCCTTTACCCGAAGCAGGTTTGTCCGGAACCCGGTTCGCGTGCCTTCGACGAGCTCCCGTGGCGCGAGCGCGAGTTCCGAAATTTCCTGGAACGGGAGCTGAATTCGCGAGACAGTTTCAAATGTTGCGCGGGAGAGGACGGCGATGGAGCCGCCCTGGACGCGTCCGCGGTCGGAGCGCCGGGCGCTTTCTCCGACGAAGATATAGTCGTCGCTCACAGCGACTCCGCGTGTGAATCCTTCGAGTAGAGCAGTGCGCTTCGGTGTCAGGCCGCCGGGCTCGAACTGGATGAACTCGTTACGCATGGAACTGCAGACGGCCCAAGCGCCATCGAAGTACCGGGGACTGTGGGGCGCGCAGAGTCCTGTCACGACCTTTTCTCCGGTCTCGAGATCAAAGACGTAGCCGTCGCCGCTTCGTTCGCGGCCCTTGTAGCCCCGATAGTCGCTGTAATCGCCGAAGACGCAAACAAACAATCGGTTGTCGTGGAGAACGACTTCGTTCAGATGACGGGAATCGTCGTCCCCGGGAACGCGCCAGACGCGATCGACGGCACCCGACATCGATACCCAGAGGATGCTGTTCGTTCCGGTTGAGGCGACTACGATATGGTCGCCATCCCAGGCAAAGTAGTGTCCATCGCTGAGTTCGTCAACGCGGAAATACTGCCGGACTCCACGAGCGTCATAGACTACAAACTCCCCACCGCCGGTCGAAATCGGAGTGCGGAGCAGCCGAATGATCCGATCGCCCTCGACTCGCAATCCAGCGCTACTGACGCGGTCGATGACCTGTAGCGTGTCACCGTCGAAGGCGCATAAACCGCCCCCGGTATCTTCGTCACCGGCACAGGTCGCAAGTAGGGTGTAATCCGGCTTCCCGCCGGAGACAAGATTCAATTTGGGAGTCGACATTGCAAACGTGGAATGAGAGTCAAGCAGGCTATTTGCAGAGATGCGTAAGAGCTTACTCCCGGAGGTTTATGGCCTCGGCTCACCCAATCTTAGCTCCACATGACCAGATCTCGCAGGCGTCTCCGAGGCGAAGGTGAGCGACGGGCGAGAGAGTACGGCTAAGCTTCGCGATTTGGAGTGGAGGCGGAGGCTTCTAACAAGGAATCGCGCAATGACGCCAGTCCGAGACGAAGGACGTTGATCTGACTTTGCGTGGACGCTTGTCTGGCGGCGAGATCGGCGAGACGCGCCTCGAGTTCGGGAAGGCGGGACAAAATGCGGTCCTGGTGGTCGAGCTTGGTTTCGGAATTTTTGAGTACGCTTTCGATGCCTTCGATGGCGTTCGCGGCGTTCTTGAGCAACTCAGCTTGATCGGCGAGGCTCGCCGCGGCAGCGATCTCGAATTCCTGGACCTGATGAGCAAGCCAGAAGACGAGGCGCCGGACGGGAGCGATGAGGAGCGCGCCAAGGCGGGCCCGCAACGTGGGCGGGCGGGGCGGCATCGACGCGGCAAGGAGAGAACGGTCCCGCACGCGGGCAAGCAAGGAGTCCGTTGAGGCGAGCAGCCTGCGTGCCTCGCCGAGGGTGACCGGGGAACTGCCCTCGAACTGGCTCCGTTGCCGGATGGCGCGGACTTCGGCCGCGATGGCATCGAGGCTGGCCGGAAGGGGATCCGGTTCGTTCCTTTCCGGGCGGTCATTCGGACGAAGCACCATACCGTTCGCCACTAGCCGGCTCCCACGACCTGCCGGATGGCCTCCTTCTCACCGGTTCCCGAACCCGACTCGAGTGTTTCGCGGATGATTTCGCGGAACCGCCGGCAGACGCAGGGCCAGGAGAACTGTTCCACGATCTCCCGCTGGCGGGCCGAGAATTGGTGAAGTTTCTCCGGGTCGGCGGCTAGCTGAACGATGGCGTTGGCCAGTGCGATGCGGTCGCCGACAGGGTAGCGGTGCACAGCGCCGGCGAATTCGTCGAACAGAGATACATTCGAGCAGAGAATCGGGGTTCCGGAGGCTAGGGGCAGACGGATTGCGCCGCTGGCCGACTCGGTGGATTCGACGTACGGCAACACGATGAGGTCGGATGAGTGAAGTTCGTCGAGCACCGCGGCCTCATCGAGGAACTCGGTTGAAAGGGTCAGATGAGACGCGATGCCCAGGTCTCGCGCCAGTTTCAGGCAGGATGCAGCGTATTGGGCCGATTCCCCGATGGGGTAGAGGGAAGTCAGCAGTTTCAGTCGAAGTCCCGGGCGGATGTGCAGGGCCGCGGCGAAGGAAACAAGGAGTTCGTGGATTCCTTTTTTGTCGAGGAAGAATCCGAAGGAGGCGACGGTGAAGCCCAGAGACCGGATCTGAGGCTCGCGTCCTTCGTCGGGGAACCGGGGCGCCGGAATGCCATGCTCCTGCAGCATCACACGCTCGACTCGTTCGGCCAAGAGGAGGCGAACGTCCTGCTCGCGATGAACGATGGTCAGGTCGGCTTTGCGCAAAGCGGCCGCGAGGCGGAGGAAGCGTTCATTGTTGGTGGTGTGCAAGGTGACGAAGATGGGCAAGCCGGCCCGATGGACTTCGTCGATGAGATACTCGAGGGCCTCGGGCGCGAAGAAGCCAAAGTTGAACTGAACCCAGACGAGGTCAACATTCCGCACCACTAGAGCGCGAGCAAGGGCGCCCGCTTCATCCCAGCTCTTTTCTAATTCGTTTGTCGAGTCCCAGCAGCGGACGACTTCTTCTCCGTCCGTCCTCACGCGGTCGCCGGTGTCGGCGGCGAACACGGTGTAGCGGAGATCTTCGCCGAGGTTGCCGATGACGTAGCGGGTGTATTCGGCGATGCCGCAGCGCGTGTTCCAGGTTGAGACGAAACCGATGTGGCGGACTTGCCTTGGCGCTACGGAGCGGGGGATGGGCGCTCGTTGTTCCAGAAAGCGGTTCCAAAGGTCGAGGTGGCGCTGAGCCACTTTCTTCCAGGTGAAGCGGTCCTCGATGTGCCGGCGGGCGAGCGTTGTCCGGCGTTCGATTTCCGCGCGGGGCGTGGAAAGGATCGTCCGCATCTGCTCGCGGAGTGAGGCGATGGAAGGCTCCGCCCAGAGGGAGCCGGCTTCGGAGAGGTGGGAACGGGCGGGTTGGAGGGTGAAGTCCACGGGCCAGCACCAGGCGGGCGAGCAGGTATCGGCCTGTCCGGAGTGGATGGTGGCGATAACGGGGCAGCCGAGTAACATGGCCTCCGCGACGGGGAGTCCGAATCCTTCGCCGCGGCTTGGGGACACGAGGCAGTTGGCGTTTTCGACGAGAAACCTCATCTGGGCCGCGGAAAGGGGCTCCCAGATCAGATCGATGGGTGCATGGCGGGGATAGCGCGCCGCTGATTCCCGGATGATTGCCTCCACGTTGTTGTGCGGGTTCGGAAACGTCTTGATGAGGAGCCGCACGCCGTCGCTTCGGTCGAATTCCGCGCAGTAGGCTTCGATGAGCACATCGACCGCTTTGCGTGGGAAGCAGGAAGAGATGTGCACGAAGGTAAAGGGCCCGGGTTGATATTGGGGATAGGGCTGAGGATCGAGCTCGAGAATGTGATCCGCACCGTTGCCGCTTACTTCGATCGGGACGGTGACGCCGCTATCGAGAAGCGCCTGGCGAACGTACTCGGACACGACGGTAATCAATTCCAGGCCGTGGTTGAAGCTTCGCACGTAGCGCGCCGGGAAGATGGATTCTTCCCAGGCGAAACAATGAACGCCGCGCACCGGGGCCCACATGGAATCGCAGTAAGGGGGGTAGATGCAGCGGGAGTGTACGCTTGCCTTCGCCTCGGCCGGAGCGGGGATGGCGTGCGAGGCCAACTCCGGGTGCTGCCCGGGAAATGTTTCGGAGAACGGTATGGCGGTGGTGTTATCCCGCTGGTGAATGGCGACGGCTTCGCCGAGTTGGAGGAGGGCGCGCGTGAGATTCCGGTTAACGGCGGCTAACGAATAGTCGGATTCGAAGGGCCCCTCGATGAGAATGTTGGCGCGGCCTTTCGTCATGTCCGTTGGATCTTTCCCTCGCACACAGGAGTCATTCGGCGCCGAAGCCTAACTCGGCCAGGCGCCGGCGGTAACGGTGGGCCATGCTATCGAGCGAATACCGGGATCGTATGAGGGCTTGACCTCGGGTTCCCATTTCGACTCCCGACGCGCGGTCTTCATACAGTTCCCGCATGTGCCGCGCCGCGGTTGCGGCATTGGGCTCGGCCCACTCATACGAGCGG
>JAJYKC010000329.1:4192-4537 GCA_021788955.1 Acidobacteriota bacterium | reverse complement strand
AGAGGGGGGGATTCGAACCCCCGGTACCGGTTTAGGCCAGTACGACGGTTTAGCAAACCGCTGCTTTCGACCACTCAGCCACCTCTCCGGCTCGCGGCGCGTTCCCCTACATCCTACCACGCACCTCTCCGCGCCTACCCGGGCTCGGGCCGCCAAAATACCCTGCGCTACACTGATAGCGAATCTTCATGAAGCAGAGAATCCGTTCGACCACCGTGCTGTGCGTACGCCGCAACGGCAAGGTCGTCATGGCCGGCGACGGTCAGGTCACCTTCGGGCAGGAAGTGCTCAAGGCTTCCGCCCGCAAGCTCCGCCGCCTCTACAACAACAAAATCCTCGCCGGTT
>JAJYKC010000329.1:0-4182 GCA_021788955.1 Acidobacteriota bacterium | reverse complement strand
CTTCGCGCTGTTTGCCCGCTTCGAGTCCAAACTCGAACAGCACAACGGCCAACTCCCCCGCGCCGTCGTCGAACTTGCCAAGGAGTGGCGCACCGATCGCGTCCTTCGCCATCTCGAGGCCCTCCTCCTCGTCGCCGACACCGCCAATACCTACATGGTCAGCGGCAACGGCGACGTCATCGAGCCCGACAACGACATCGCCGCCATCGGCTCCGGCGGACCCTTCGCCAAAGCCGCCGCTACCGCCCTGCTCGAAAACACCAAGCTCGAAGCCCGGCAGATCGTCGAAAAATCCATGACCATCGCCGGCGCCATCTGCATCTACACTAACCAAAGTTTCACCTTCGAGGAGCTGGGCTGAATGGTTATCTACTTACCCGGCCAGGCCGGCGGCGAAGGTCCGCTGCTCGACGAACTCACCCCGCGGGAAATCGTCCAGGAGCTCGACAAATACGTCATCGGCCAGGCCGACGCCAAACGCGCCGTCGCCATCGCCCTGCGCAACCGCATCCGCCGCCAGAAACTCGAACCCGACATGGCCGACGAGGTGATGCCCAAAAACATCCTCATGATCGGCCCCACCGGCGTCGGCAAAACCGAACTCGCCCGCCGCCTCGCCAAACTCTCCAACTCGCCGTTTCTCAAGGTCGAAGCCACCAAGTTCACCGAGGTCGGCTACGTCGGCCGCGACGTCGAGTCCATGATCCGCGACCTCGTCGACATCTCCATCGACATGGTCCGAGAAGAACGCCTCGAGGAAGTCGCCGACCGCGCCGAACGCAACGCCGAAGACCGCCTCGTCGAACTCCTCATGCCCCAGCAACCCGAGGAGTCCGACAGCGCCGACCGCACGCGCGAAAAACTCCGCGAAAAACTCCGCTCCGGCAAGCTCGACGAACGTACCGTCGAAGTCGACGTCAAGGAGCGCGGCCCCACGTTCGAAGTCTCCAGCCCCAACGGCATCGAGGAAATCGACATTAACCTCAAAGATGTCCTCCCCGGCCTGTTCGGCGGCCGCACCCGGAAACGCAAAATGCGCGTCGCCGAAGCCCTCGAGTACCTCGTCCAGGAAGAAGAGCAGAAGCTCATCGACATGGATCAGGTCACCCGCGTCGCCCTCGATCGCGTAGAACGCGGCGGCATCATCTTCCTCGACGAAATCGACAAGATCGCCGGCCGCGAAAGCGGCCACGGCCCCGACGTCAGCCGCGAAGGCGTCCAGCGGGATATCCTCCCCATCGTCGAGGGCACCACCGTCAACACCCGCCACGGTTTCGTCCGCACGGACCACATCCTCTTCGTCGCCGCCGGCGCATTCCACGTCTCCAAACCCGCCGACCTCATCCCCGAACTGCAGGGCCGCTTCCCCATCCGCGTCGAGCTGAAATCCCTCTCCCAGGAGGACTTCATCCGCATCCTCCGCGAGCCCAAGAACGCCCTCGTCAAACAGTACACGGCACTGCTCGAAACCGAAGGCATCAAACTTACCTTCACCGAGGACTCGCTCCAGGAGATCGCCACCTTCGCCGCCCAGGTCAACGAAATGTCGGAAAACATCGGCGCCCGCCGTCTCCACACCATCATGGAGAAACTGCTCGAGGACATCTCCTTCGACGGCCCGGACTTGAAAAAGAAGAATGTCAAGATCGACGCCGCATATGTCCGCAAGCAGTTGGCCGGCATCGTCAAGGATCAGGACCTGAGTAAGTACATCCTCTAAGTTCACCCGATGCGTCTCTCCGCCCAGCTCGCCACGCTCGTGTGCGCGTGCCTGCTCGCCGGCTGCGGCTATGTCGGCGAGCCGCTCTACCCCACTTACAACATCCCCAGCCCGGCCACCGACCTAAACGCCGTCGAGCGCGGTGATGACATTCTCGTCGTTTTCACCATCCCCCCGCTTACCACCGACGGCCTCGTGCTGAAGGAAGTCGGCGCGCTCGATCTCCGCGCCGGTCCCTACTCCGGTTCCCTCTTCGACACCGATACCTGGGCCAATGCCGCCACCCCCTGGGCCATCATCAGCCCCGGCAAGCCCGGCCTCGTCCGCGGCCACTTCCCCGCCAAATCCTACATCGGCCAGAGCATCGTCGTCGGCGTCCGCGCCGCCAACCCGCGCGGCCGCTTCTCCTCCTGGTCCAACCTCGTCACTGTCGCCGTCACCCCGCCGCTGGCTACCCCCACCGGCCTCAAGGCCTCAAACACGCCCAAGGGTGTCAACCTCGCCTGGGACGCCGGCGCAGCCCCCTCTTGGCGCGTCTATCGCCAGGCCGCTTCCGAGCCGCAGTCCACGCTGCTCGGCGAAACCAATCACGCCGAATACCTCGACGCCACCTCCGCCTTCGGAACAAAATACTCCTATTCCGTTCAGGCCCTCAACGGCCACACGGAAAGCGACATCGCCGGCCCCGTCGTCATCGAGCCCGAAGACACGTTCCCTCCCGAAACCCCCTCCGGCCTCGCCGCCGTCAGCGGCGCCAAAACCATCGAGCTGAGCTGGACCCGCTCGACGGAAACCAATTTGAAGGAATACCGCGTCTACCGCGCCGTAGCCAATGGTGAGTTCACCCTGCTCGCCTCCGGGCTCGTCGCCCCCTCTTACTCGGACTCCGCCATCGTCTCCGGGACGCATTACCGCTACGAAGTCGCCGCCGTCGACATCAAAGGCAACGTCAGCGCCCGCTCGGCTGCGGCCGAAGCCACCGCGCCTTAACCCGCCTCCGCCGCCGCCCGGACCGCCTTCAGCCGCGCCCACAACGCGCCCAACTTCTCCAGCCGCAGCGCGTTCGCCCCATCCGACAGCGCCCGCTCCGGCGCTTCGTGTACCTCGACAAACACCCCATCGGCCCCGCAAGCCACCGCCCCCCGCGCCAGCGGCTCGATGAACTTCGGCTGCCCGCCCGAGACGTTCCCCAACCCGCCCGGCAACTGCACGCTGTGCGTCGCATCGAACACCACCGGCCAGCCCGACTCCCGCATCATCGGAATCCCGCGCATATCGACCACCAGGTTGTTGTACCCGAAGCTCGATCCCCGCTCGGTCAGCAGCACCCGGTCATTCCCCGTCGAGGCCACCTTCTCCGCCGCGCGCGGAATGTCGTGCGGCGCCACAAACTGCCCCTTCTTGATGTTGACGATCCGCCCGGTGAGCCCGGCCGCCAGCAACAGATCCGTCTGCCGGCACAGAAACGCCGGAATCTGCAGAATATCCACCGCCTCGGCCGCCGCCTCCGCCTGCGCGGGCTCGTGAATATCCGTTAGCACCGGATACCCTGCCTTCCGCAGCCCGGCCAGAATCCGCAGCCCCTCCTTCAACCCCGGACCGCGATACGACCCCACGCTGCTCCGGTTCGCCTTGTCGAAGGAAGCCTTGAACACGAACGGACCCACGGCTTTCCGGATCTCGCCCGCGATGAAATGTACGTGCTCTTCGCTCTCGATTACGCACGGCCCGGCGATCAGCGTCAGTGGCTCCCCTTCGCCCCAGGCGATCTGCTCGTTCAGCCGGACCGTCTTCATGCCCGCGTTTCTACGGCCCGCGTCGCCGGCGCATGTCCCCGCGCCGCGTTCTTCGCCTTCTGCTTGCGGTTCTTGTACGCCGCCCCGATAAACGCCGAAAACAGCGGATGCGGCTCCATCGGCTTCGACTTGAACTCCGGATGAAACTGCACGCCCAGATACCACGGATGATCCGCAATCTCGCAGATCTCCACGTACACCCCGTCCGGCGTCTGCCCCGCCAACCGCAACCCATGCTCCGTCAGAACCTTCTCGAACTCGCGGTTGAATTCGAACCGGTGCCGGTGCCGCTCGCTGATCTCCGGCGCCCCGTACGCTTCCCTCGCAAAACTCCCCTCGGCCAGCAGGCAAGGATAAGCGCCCAGCCGCATCGTCCCGCCCAGCTCGTCCACGCCCTTCAACTCGCGCAGCTTGTAAATCACGCGGTTCGGCGTCGCCGGGTCGAACTCCGTCGAATTCGCGTTAGCGATCCCGCAGACGTTGCGCGCGAACTCAATCACCATCGTCTGCATCCCCAGGCAGATTCCGAAGTACGGCGTGCGGCTCTCCCGCGCGTACCGGATCGCCTCGATCATCCCTTCCACGCCGCGCTTGCCGAACCCGCCCGGCACCAGAATCCCGTCGTATCCCGAAAGCTCCTCCGCGCACTCCGGCCAGTGCAGCCGC
>JAJYKC010000328.1 GCA_021788955.1 Acidobacteriota bacterium | reverse complement strand
CCTGCTGCGGCCCGAACGAAACCGAGCGTAGCAGTTTCCCCGCCCCGAACATCATCCCGCGCTCATCCGCCCCCGTGATCGAAATCCAGTCGCTCCCGCTCTGGATCCGGTAACCCTCCGCGGCAAGCGCCCCAATGCCCTCACCCGGCGGAGTAACTTGCGCCGCCTTCCAGGCCGCCGCCGTACCCAAATAGATCTTCGGCCCGTCGCTTCGGCTACCGGCCCCTTCGACAGCCCAGCGAATCCCGCATCGCTTCTCGGCCTCCTCCACCAACAGCGACACCGCATTCGCCTCGCGCCGTCCCAGATGCTCCGGCGCGATCACCACCGCTTTACCCAGATCGATCGCGCCCGCGTCGGCGCCGCGCACCCACCGCGCCGCTCCAACCACGCCGCCTGCTTGAATTAAGAATCTCCGTCGGTTCATCATTCCTCGCTACGCGATCTTACCAATGCATCCGCCGCGCCGCCCGCATCGTCCGCCAAGTGACGATTCCGCCGGTGGTTTCAATTATCATGTCAATGTTTCATAAATATACACTGCGTTCCAAAAACTGCGGCTACAATGGTCTCGATGCACCGTCGGAGTCCGCCCGATGCCGCCGCTCCCACCCTCCGCGGCATCGTCCCCCCGCTAGTCACGCCCCTGCGCGAGCACGATTCACTCGACACCGAAGCCCTCGAACGCCTCATCGCCCACACGCTCGCCGGCGGCGTTTCCGGCATCTTCCTCCTCGGCACCACCGGCGAAGGACCTTCCCTCAGCAACCGCCTCCGGGCCGAACTCGTCCGCCGCGCCTGCGCCTTCTCCGACGGCCGCGCTCGCACCTTCGTCGCCATCAGCGACACCTCCTTCGCCGAAAGTGTCCGCCTCGCGCACTTCGCCGCCGAAGCCGGGGCCGACTTCCTCGTCGCCGCCCCGCCCTTCTACCTCCTTGCTTCCCAGGACGAACTTCTCCGCTACTTCGAGCGCCTCCACGACGCCGTCCCGCTTCCCCTCTTCCTCTACAACATCCCCGTCCTCACGAAGGTCGCCCTCGATCTTCCCCTCGTCGCCCGCGCCTTCGAACTCCCTCGCATCGCCGGCATCAAAGACAGCTCCGGCGACCTCGCCTACCTCGAAGGCCTCCTCCGGCTCGCGCAGAATCGCCCCGGCCTCGGCGTCTGGGTCGGCTCCGAACAACTCCTCCTCGAAGGTTTGCGCCGCGGCGCGGCGGGCGGCGTCTGCGGCGGAGCCAACCTCGCCCCCGAACTTTTCGTCAGCCTCTTCGAAGCCGCCGAATCCGGCGGCTGGACGGAAGCCGCGCGCATCCAGCAGCAAATTGACCGGATGAACGAAGCGCTCCTCGCCACCTCTGATCCTCCGCCCGGTTACATCCAAAGCCTCAAGGCCGCCCTCGAACGCCGCGGTCTCTGCCGCCGCCTCCCGGCCCTGCCGCTCGCGCCGCTGTCCGACGCAAGTCTTGAGAAACTCTCCCCCGTCCTCGCACGAATCGAACAGGCACTATGACAATGCGGTTCCGCGTCGTGTATTTTGAAATGTCCTGAGCTCTCGCATGTCCCGAGCCACCATGTCCAAACGGTCGCGTCCCTCCCCGGCCAATGAGAAGAAGCCGGACAAATATTACTCCCGCGCCGTCGGCAAAGCGCTCGAGGCTCTCGACTTCATCGGCCGCAACCCCCAGCCGGCCACGCTGAACGAGATCTCGCAGATCCTCAAGCTCACCAAAGCCTCCGCCTTCCGCATTCTCCACACTCTTGAAACGCTCGGCTATCTTTCGAAATCCGCCGATTCCCGCTACTCCGCCGCCAGCCCCGCCCTCGTCCGCGCGCAAACCAAGCTTCTCCACGACATACTCCGCTTCGGCGCCGAACCCCTCGAACGTCTCAGCCTCGAGTTCCGCGAAACCGCCAGCGTGGCCGCCCTCTTCGAAAATCACATCGAGGTTCTCGCCGTCGTCGAAAGCCCGCAGATCATCCGCATGGGCAACACCGCCGGCCGCATCGTGCCGCCCCACGCCAGCTCCCTAGGCAAGGCCATCACCGCCTTCCAACCGGCCGAAACGCGCGATCGCCTCATCCGCAGCTACGGCGCCGTGCCCATCACCCCCGCCACCATCACCGACGAGATCGTCCTCCGCGCCGAGTATGCCCGCATCCAGAAACAAGGCTACGCCGAGGATAGCCAAGAAAGCGCCGCCGGAGGTTGGTGCTTCGCCGCGCCCCTGCTCAGCGCGAGCGGTTCGGCCTTCGGCGCGGTCAGCCTCTCCATGCCCATCCTCCGCCTGCCGCCCCCGGACCGGCGCGGAGCCATCGTCGCCGCCGTAAAACGCACCGCCGCCGAAATCGAATCCCGCTGCCGCAGCCGGGCGGTCTAGCGCTCCGCCCGCCGCGGATGCTCCTCGCGTTCATCGCGGACAACCCGCCCGTCTTTGAAATGAATCCGGCGATTGGCATAGGCCGCAATGTCGGGCTCATGCGTCACAGTCAGCGTCGTAATCCCCTGCCCCCGGTTCAGCCGCTGCAGAATCGCCATGATCTACACGCTCGTCGCCGAATTGAGCGCCCCCGTCGGCTCATCCGCTAATACAATCCGCGGCCCGTTCACCAACGCCCGCGCAATCGCTACCCCCTGCTGCTGCCCGCCCGATAACTGGTTCGGCCGGTGATCGGCCCTCTCCCTCGTGCCCGCAACCGCTGCGTTCATATAAAGGAGCGGCAGCTCGACGTTTTCTAAAGCGCTCGTTCGAGGAAGCAGATTGAACTGCTGAAAAACGAAACCGATCTTCCGATTCCGAATTCCGGCCAGCGCGCCGCGGTCCAGTTCCTGCACGCTCACCCCGTCCAGCCGGTACACCCCCGATGTCGGCCGGTCCAGACAACCCAGAATGTTCATCAGCGTTGATTCGCCCGACGCCGACGGCCCCATGATCGCCACAAAATCCCCCCGCGCCACTTCCAGCGACACGTCCTCCGGTCCCCGCACCAGCACCTCGAAGTTCCGGTACGTCCTCACCAGGTGCTCGGCTTCGATGATCGCCGGCCCCGCGCCCCGCGCCGCGTTCAGAACGCCAGCCGAAGCCCCCGTCATATGTCGCGCGGCTTCGCCCCCACGGCCTGCAGTAGCCCGATCTCCCGCGTCCGCTCCATCAACGGCCCCCGCATGATGTTCATAATTCCGATCCCGCCCACGATCATCGACACCGAAGCGATCGCCGCCAGCAGCATCGGCATCACGCTCGCCGTTGTCTCCTGCGCCTTGAACACCTCCTCCAGATTCCGGATTGTAAAATCGTCGTCCTCGTTCGGCTGCAACCGGTGCCGCTGCCGCAGCAGCATCCAGATCTGGTGCTCAACGTCCTTCGTCCGCCCCTCCCTCGCCTGCATCAGAATCGAACCCATCGCCGCATAGTTCGCCCGGCTCGTCCCCAGCGCCTTCTACTTCGCCGTCGTGATCGGAATCAGAATCACATCGGCCAGATCCTGCCCCGTCGGCGACTGCCGCTTTCGCCACGAGCGTACGCACTACCGTGAACGGTGCCGCCCGGATCCGGATCACCTTCCCTACCGGATCGCCCCCGAAAAAGAGGTTTTCCAACACCGTCGTCCCCAACGGCGCCACTTTCCTCGCACCGTCAACGTCCTGCGTCGTGTATCGTCCTCCATGCCACTCACAGCCGCCGCACCGCATCCTCCACCCTCGCCGCGATCTCTGCGTAAGTCCCGGTCGGCGAAATCACCGCCTCACCGAAGCGCACATCCACCCCCGCCCCGCCCAGCATCTTTCCCCAGCGAGGCCGCCTCTCTCCCCGCGGCCACACTCGGTCGACGTCCCGCAAGCGCACCGGCACCACCGGACATCCCAGCCGCGCCGCCAGCATCCCCACGCCCGGCAGGAACCGCCCGATCTCCCCCGTCACGGTCCGCTCGCCTTCCGGAAAAATCAAAATCGACCAGCCTTCTTCCACCAACTCGCCCATGTAGCGCACCGTTGCCAGCGTCCCGCTCTCGGTCTGCGGAATCGGAAACGCATTGAACAACAGCACGATCAGCGAATACAACAGGTTCGTTCTCCAACGCTCCCCCCGCGTGTGATCCTCCGGATGGAACCGCGCCTCGAAGTACTCCTTCCACATCGCCACCGCCGCCCGATACCGCCGCCGCGCCGGCAAGCTCGCCAGTATCAGCGCCGTGTCGAGATGACTCTGATGATTCGAAGCGAAAATCACGGGACCACTTACTAACGCAACCTTCTCCAGGCCCGACACCCGAACCGGCCGCCCCAACAACTTACTAACAGGCAGTAACACTCCTCCCAATGCCGCCCGCCGCACCAGCCGCGCCCACTTACTCCGGTTCCACTCGGGAAAATCGTCCGCCTCCGCTTCCGGCAGCGGCCCCGCCAGCTCACCCACGGTCTTCACCGAAGCAAAGCTCCGCTCCTCGATGTGCCGTCCGAGCTTCTCTTCCAGGTCCATCATCAGTTCTACCCGGTCAAGCGAACTCAGACCCAGCTCATCCAGCGTCGTCCCCGCGC
>JAJYKC010000327.1 GCA_021788955.1 Acidobacteriota bacterium | reverse complement strand
AGATCAAAGGTTCCGTGCGGCCGTCGGGAAGCAGCGCGTAGACCTGGATCGAGGCGCCGTCGGTGAGCGACCTGGCGCGGACGCCCGAGACGGTGATGGGACGGTCAAGCTTGCGGCGGCCGTCGACGACGATTTCGCTCCCGGAGGGCGTTGGGACGGGCTTCGGTGCGGCGTCGAAGCGAGGTGCGGGAGGGAGCAGTTTTGGATCGCCTTCCGGGGCTCCGCCTTCCACCCAGGCAGAGAGAATTTCTAAGTCTTCCTGGGTCAGGCCCTGGTCATCGCGGAAGTCACCGAACCCCTTCACGGCGTTCCAGGGCGGCATCCGGCGTTCGAGAACTTCTTCCTTAATCGCCTTGGCCCAGGGGCGCGCGCCGGTGTAAGTCATCAACGAGAACGCGCCGCCGCCCTCGCGGTGGCAGGAGGCGCAGTGGGAGTAGACGACGCGGGAAACTTCGCGGGACCAGGTGATTTTAGTGGTGATGATGTCGTGGCCCCAGGCCAGCGTGGCGCAAGCCAGAACAAGCGATAGAAGCCGCATCAGTCCGAGGCCCTCGCCGGCTGCGGCGGCCGGAAAAGTTCCCTTGGGTCTATGTCGACCGGAAAATTGACGTCGAAGAAACCGATCATCATTTCGTCGAAGGTCTGGTCGCCCCAGTGCACGACTTTTGAGGGATCGGGGTTGGCCGGGTTATTCGGCGAGTTGTCATAGTGGGCGACACATTCGATCTGCGTGCCGGCCGGGAGTTGCATTTGGCCGGCGAGCGTGTAATACATCTGCCAGTGAAAATCCCACCGCGGAACGCTGAGCAGTTCCTCGGTGTGGCCGTCGGGATAACGGAGAGCGAATTGGAAATCCTTCCCGCGAAGGTGCATGTGGGGCATCACGCCGACGAGCGTCGCCTCATGACGGAGCGTGAAGTTCGACTGGACTTCGAAGTCCGGATTGCCGGCGGGGATGGCGAAGTCATGGTTCCCAGCCGAGAGCGTCATTTCCCGCCGCTGCGGCTTCCCGGAAAAATAGAGACCAACCTTGCTCTGGTCGTCCATTGCCTTGCCATTGGGAGTGTAGTGCAGTTGCAGGACGATGTCTGAGCCGGCGGGTATCAGTTTCGCGGCGCCATCGGGGAGCACGGCGGCTGGAAGTCCGGGCGCATAGGCGACAAGGAATTCCGAGGCTCCGTCTTCTCCGCGGCCGCCCTGGGGGACAAAGAATTCCCCGATCGGCTGCCCGGCGAACCACTTCGAGCCCGGGGTGCGGAGGAAAGCGATGATGTGGTGGACGACGGCACGATTGGTGGGGACGATCTCGGCCGCGCGGACCCACATGTCGTGTTCGAAGTGAGTGGGGACGATCACGTAGGTGTAGTCGACCGGGCCGTCTTTCGGAACATGATACGGCTTGGGCATCTGGATCACCAGATCCGGCTTCCCTGCACCCCAACCCTCCACCCAGTGCATGAGAGGCGGTGCGCCGGCGGGGTCGCCTTCCGGCGCACCGTGGTCTACCCAGGAGACGAGCGTTGCCCTTTGCGCATCGGTCAAGGAATTGACGTTGGCGAAATGGCCGACGTGAGGGTCGGCGGGCCATGGCGGCATTTTACGGGTAAGCACGGCTTCCTTGATCGCCGCCGCCCAGGGGCGGGTGGACTGGTAGGTCAGCAGGGACATCGGGCCGATTTCGCCCGGACGGTGGCAGCCCTGGCACTTGCTCTGCAGGACCGGCAGAACATCCTTGTAGTAAGTCGGCGCAGCGGAAGAATCGGTGGTTGCCGCAAGAGCAGCCGAAACAGCGACCATGCCGCTCAGCACAGTTTTCCAGATCATCGAACCGTTCCCTCCCGTTCGGTCTTCTCTATTTTACGCGGGGAAGAGACGAAAAGTTCAGGCCTGTTCCGGAGTGCTTCACTTAGCCAGCGCGTGCATCAGGCGGTAAAAGAACTCGACCCCTGCGAAGAACGATTCGGCGCCGATGCGCTCGTCGCGCCCGTGAGCGCGAACATCGTCGACGTCGTAGAAGAAACCCGAAACGCCGTAAGTAGGAATGCCGGCGAGCCGGAAGTATTTGCCGTCGGTGGCTCCGGTCTCCATGACCGGGACCACCGGGACACCAGGCCATAGGGAGTTTGAAGAGGCCTCCAGAATCTTCATGAAATCATCGGGGATCGGAGAGGCGGGTCCGGCGACTTCCGGACGCAGCGGCGTGACGGAGACTTGCATGTCGTGGACGGTGTGAGTAAGCGCGGCAAGGACGTTCTGGGCCGAGTCACCCGGCACGAGACGGCAGTTTACGATGGCGACCGCATCCTGTGGAAGAGCGTTTTCGGCATCGCCTGCCTGCAGCATGGTCGGGACGCACGTAGTTCGGAGCATCGCGTTCAGGTAGGCGATTTTCGACAGGCGGCTGACGGGTCCCGGAAGATCCGGAGTCTGGACGACGGCCTTCATGTCCGAGCCTTCCTGGCCGCCTATGATCGCCGACATGCGATCGAAGAAGCCCCGGCTGACGGGATTGAGAAGCACGGGAAATGCATAGCGCTGAATGGCGTCGAGCGAGTCGGCGAGATGGTAGATCGCGTTGTCGGGCACGGGAAGCGAGCTATGGCCTCCCTTGTTTTTCACTTCGAACTTGAAGCTTTGGAAAGTCTTCTCGGCCGCCTGCACCGAGAGCGCGATGCGGCGCCCGTGTTCGAGTTCCCCTCCGCCGGCATCGGTGTTTACGCAGAAGGCCGCGTCAACTAAGTCGCGGTGCGTGTGCAGCAGCCATGCCGCGCCGTTGTAATCGCCCCCTTCTTCGTCCGAGGTGAGGGCGAGGATGAGGTCGCGATCGGGCTGAAAGCCTTCTTCTTTGAGGCGAAGAAAATTGGAGACCAGGGCAGCGTCGCCGCTCTTGTCATCCTCGGCGCCGCGCCCGTAGAAGTAGCCGTCCTTTTCGAGGAACTTGAACGGGTCGAACGACCAGTCCTCGCGGCGGGCCTCGACGACGTCGAGATGGCCGATGAAGAGAATCGGTTTGGCGGCGCCGGTTCCCCGGTAACGGACGACGAGGTTTCCCTTGTGGGGATTAGGGCCGAGCACCTGGATGTCGGCGGGCGGGAAGCCGGCGGCGCGGAACCGGGCGGCCATCGCCTCGGCGGCTTGTGTGTTATCGCCGGCCGAGTCGGTGGTGTTAATCTCGATCAACTCGACGAACACATCACGCGCTCGTTCCCGTTCCTTCGGCAACTGGGCGAACACGCAAGTGGACGCCAGCAGGAGGAGGCCGAGCCGCATCACCGGCTACTTCGCTTCCCGCTCTTCCACCATGCGGCGGAGGCGTTCGATCTCATTGCGGAGTTTGCTTTCGCGGGCGGCGATCACGACCACGTACACGATCAGAATGAGCCAGGCGGCGAGAAACCCATAAAACAAAAACGTGAAATTGCGTGCGTCCATGAGCGGTGTCCTATACTTGGGGCAATTCTACAGCGCGTACGCCTGGCGGCGCAGGGAATCGATTTCGCGCCGGGCGGCCTCCTGTCTCATTCTCAGAACCAAAAGGATCGTCGCCAGCAGGGCCAGGGCGAGGGCGTTCCAGTACAACGGGGCTTGCATTCCCGGGGCCATGCCGCCGCCGCCGCGGATGCTCAGCACCGGGCCGGGATGCTGCGTGCGCCACCATTCGATCGACTTCCAGACGATGACGACGTCGGTGAAGGCGAAGATGGAGAGCACGGCCGACAGGCGGGCGCGCTGGGCGGGCTCATCGATGGCGCGGCGAAGGAGCAGATAAGCGGCGTAGAGCAGCCAGCAGACGAACATCGAGGTGAGCCGGGCGTCCCAGGTCCACCAAATGCCCCAGATGATCCGGCCCCAGATGCTGCCGGTGACCAGATTGACCGTGGCGAAGACGAAACCAACCTCGATGGCGGCGGCGGAGAAAGAGTCGTATCGCATCTCTTTCGTGGTGAGATAGCCGGCGCTGGCGACGAGCGAGCCGAAGAAGGCGGCGAAGGCGACCATCGCGGCAGGGACATGAAAGTAGATGATGCGGTAGATCATGCCCTGATTCAGCTCGTCCGGCAGGACCATGAAGACTTTGTAGAGGTCCCAGGCGAGGAGTACGGCGGCGACGGCGGCGAAAAGATAAAGGATCGGATTACGCATTCGGTGTCACCCCACAAACACGGTTTCGGCCAAGGCAAGCCCGAGCAGAGTAAAGATAGCATCAAAGCCCGCCAGGAGCCGGAACCAGATTTGATCTTCCTTCCCCACAGTATCGCCTGCGATGAGGAGATTGGTAAGCTGGATGGCCGCCATGAGGGCGGGCACGAGCGCCGGATAGAGCAGCGCGGGCAGCATTAACTCGCGCAGGCGGAGGTTCACAGTGAGGGCGCTGAACATGGTGCCCATGACGGCGAGCGCCCAGGCCGCAAGAACGAACACGAGCATGAGAGGACCGAGGCGGCGCGCCCAGTTGGCATTGTAGAAGACTCCGAACACGGGCAACGACACCGCCTCGACGAGCAACAGGAGGACGTAGTTGGCCAGTGTCTTGCCA
>JAJYKC010000326.1 GCA_021788955.1 Acidobacteriota bacterium | reverse complement strand
AACCGCGCCTCCCGGAAGCCGATGCGGGTCGCGTAGGTGTGCTCGGACCCGTCGGTGTTTGTTAGCCGGACGTTCACGTCGTAGAGCTTTGGATTGTTCAGGTCCCAAAGCTTCACGTCGCCAACCCGGTCGATGACAAGTTCCTGATAGTCGGCCCGGCTGGGGTCGGCCGCGGCTTCGGTCGAAGCGAGCGCGGCTCCGTTGTCGCTGAGTTCGGCCCGCAGCCGGGTTGCCGCCGAAACCGGACCGTCGATCCAGCAACGAACGCGAAGTCCGCGGTTGGCGTCGAGAACGTGCACGGGTTCGGCGAAAACATTGGCGATAAATGTGTTCGGCACAACTTGCAGGTGCACGTCGCGGTAAATTCCGCCGAAGGTAAGGTAATCGATGTTTCCGCCGAAGGGCGGGATGTCGGACCGCTCAGTGGAATCGAGGCGCACCGCGAGTACGTTATCGCTGTCCCAGGCAAGATGGCCGGTCAACTCGAAAGAAAACGGTGTGTAGCCTCCGCGGAACTCGGGGAAGGCGTGTCCGTTGATGGCGACGGTGGAGGCGGTCATGGCGCCGTCGAAACGTGCGATAACGCGGTGGTCGCGCCACGCGGCGGGTGGGCGAAAGTGGCGCCGGTAGACGGAGATGAATTCGTAGGACCGGTCGTCGAAGCTGTGCCAGGGCAGGCGGACGTTGGCGTGGGGGATTGTGACGCGCTGCCAGGTGGAATCGTCGAAGCCGGGTTGTATGGCGGCATCGGCCGCCCGCGGCTGGAAGAGCCAGTTCCGGCAAATTTCGTAGCTGCCGGGACCGGCTGCCTGGGTGGCCGCGCGGTCGTTTTGGGGTCTGGCCTGGACGGCGCCGCCCGCGACGGCCAGCGCGCTGCCGGCAAGAAATGCCCGGCGATCCATGTTCACAGTTGACATACCGGCCTCAACTTAGCACAACCCGAAAAAACTTGTCCGTTTATGCTAACGGGTGTACGCTGTCTGGAAAAGGGGACAATTATGCTGCGAAGGACGCTCCTCCGGCTGCTCGGTTTAGGTCTCGCTCGCCGCTTCGCGCTGGCGGAGACCCCGGAGCCGGCCTCGCGCAGTTCGCCAAAGCTGGTTCTTGTAACTACGGGCGGGATTCGGAGGCAAGAGAGCTTTTCCGAGCAGGGCGTCGGCAACATTCCCCACCTGGCGGGTGAACTTTTCCCTCAGGCGCTTTTTTATCCTTACGTGTGGAACGAGGGGACCACCGCCCACTTCAATACAATCAGCAGTATCTTGACCGGAGTCTGGCAGCATGTCGACGACTGGGGAAAGGATCGGCCCGCCAATCCGACTCTATTCCAGTATCTTCAGGCTCAGCGGAAGGTAGGCGCGAACGAGACCTGGTTAGTAACAAGTAACAAGGCGCTCACCGCGAAGATCGGCGTTGACGCAAATGTGATTCTCGCCAAGCAGTTATTGATCGAGTCTGTCGAGCGGATCATCATGGGCCACAGCCCGCATCATAAGCTGCAGCGCGACGTCCTGCTCGACGAACTCACCACGATTATGCAGGACGATTATGAGCGGATCGGATGGAGCATCCCGTCGGAGTCTTCCATTCTGGATCCGGAGCTGAAACAGGTCTTCCTTGCGGCACTGGCGGATTTCATCAACGGACCCAACAGCCCTACGAGCGGCGATGAACTGACCTGGTTCGTGGGGAGCGAGGTGTTGCGCCGTGTGTCCCCGGCCATCCTGGTAATGAATTTCTCCGACGTCGAGGTAGCCCACTCGGGCACTTATTCGCTGCACTTATCGGGGATTCGCAACAACGACGCACTGGTGTGGCGTCTTTGGAATTATCTTCAGACACTCCCGGCATACCGCAATAACGTGACGATGGTCGTGATGCCCGAGTTCGGACGCGATCCAGACGGCACGACCACCAACGGATTTTTCAATCACCGCAGCGACAGCAGCTCGAACCGCCTGTCGTGGGCGATGATTCTGGGCGGCGGAGTCCACAAGCCCGGCGTGGTTTCGCAGGAAGTGCGGCAGATCGACTTTGCGCCTTCTCTCGGCGCACTGCTCGGCGTCAACTGCTCGCAGGCGGCAGGACATGTTCTGCCGGTATTCGGGGTGTAAAGTGGCGAACCCGGTCGACCCCGCTCTTCTCGCTAGATTGCCCCGCAGCTTTGTGCCTGCCCTGAATGAACAGCTCCAGACGTGGGATCTGTTGTTCCCCGCCGAGCGGAGGGCCATCCAATGGCAGATGGATTGGCTGGGGCGGTTGCCCTCCGCCGGCTTCCGCGAGCTGTTTCAGCCGATACTCGCTCTCGAACAGAAGATGGAGCTTCCGGACTGGAACCTGAACACGGAGCGGATGTCGGTGCGGGACACTGGCATTCTTGTGCGCTCGCCCTATTATCCGCAGTGGCGCGCCGAAGTGGAGAAGGTTTTCGAGAAAATCGGAGCCGCTCGCGAGGCCGAAGGTGGGAACAAGCAGGGCCGGAGACTTATCGTTTGCACGATGCCGGGCGGAGCGCCGGTTCCCTCCGGCCCCATCTGGAAATCGCTCGAACCGCAAGGACACTGGCTTCTCCTCCAATCGCCGTTCGCCGAGGTTCTGCCGAAGCTTTTTCGCGCGGTTGCCGGGCGGCGGCGGCAGCCGGACGTCGAACCCGTGGAGCGAACCTGGGTTCTCGAGTACGAGGAAATGCTTTCGGGCATGCGCGTGGATGGGGCGGTGACCGGGCTTTGCTTCAACGGCCTGGGACCGGTGCGGCGTGAGTTTCTCCTCCGCCTCAATTCCATTGACCGGAATCTGAAGACCGTCGACCGGACGTATGACAGTCTGCGTCACATCGATCTCGACGCGATGATGACGCGGCCGTACCCACCGGACGTTCGGGAATTTGTCCGCAATGTTTTCCTGAGCGGCAATGGGGCGCTGTTGTTCGGGAACTCCTTCGTGCAATGGGGCGCTTCGGAAGCCTTCCGGCGCGCCGCGCCGCAGGCCACCTTCTGCCGCTTCGGAGTCCGCCCCAAATTGAAGCCGTTCAGCAGCGTCGTGTTATTCGAGGACCAGCACCGCGCGAACCCGGTTCCGGACGAGCCCGACCTCGTGGGATCCTTCATTGACGCCCAAATGCTGGTCGAGTACGTGTACCTATCGGCGATGCGCCAGGGTGAATATACTGGGTCGTCTTTGTTTGTTCTCGCCATGCCGGATGACAATTGCGCGCTCGCGCTCGGCCCGGCTGAAATTCTAACTCCGCTTACAAAGGGCAGTGCTCCCGTTTCGGCCTCTCAACTTACAACTGCGATAACGGACTGGCTGGCCGCGTGAGCCGGGCTTGTCGTTCTCTGCGTGTGTAGCAGCCGCTGACCCACTTACTTCTTGATTACGGCTATTCGCTCGTCAGAAACAGCGGTGGGCGGGGGACGGCGTCGCCGGCCCACTCCCAGTAGCGGACGAGGATGGTGTAGACCATGAGGGCGGTCTCGCCTTCGCCCCAGAGCATGTACCGGAGGGCTTGTTTCATGAGGTTCTGGCCGGTGAGGCCGAGGAAGATGCTCTTCGGGTTGATGAGTTCGCTTAGGTAAGCGATGGTGTTGGCGAGGGCGACCGCGCCCCAGACTTCGATGACGTAGTCTTCGGCTTCGCGGCGGATGCCCATGCGGAGCGTGGTGAGGAATTCGCTGCGGTTATCGAGTAAGTGGACGTGCAGGAAGGCGATGGGGCCGTCGATTTTGTATTTGGCGCGAAGCTCCTTTTCTTTGGCGGCGCGGGCGGCGTGGCTGGCGCCGCGGAGGGGGACGAGGTTGACGCGGCCGCCGGAGATTTCAGGCCAGAGGGCGGTGGAAGCCGCATCGAGGAAGCGGACGTCGGATACGCGGAGTTCGCGGGCGCGCTGGTAGCGGCTGGCGGCGCTGAGGCTGAGGATGAAGATGATGAAGATGGCCGAGATGATAATGCCGTCTGGCCGTTCGAAGACATTGGCGATCAAGGTGTAGGCGAACAGCGCGCTGACGGCCCAGAAGTAGACGCCCGCCAAAAACAGGAGTGGGCGATTTTGTTTTATGGCTTCGCCCCAGACGGAGATGGCGACGGCGATGGAGGCGGAGAGGATAAGGACGAGAACGCCCGTAGCGTAGGCTCCGGCTTGCGCTTCGACGTTGGCGTGGAAGACGAGGGTGACGGCGAGGTCGATAACAAACAGGACCAGGACCATGGGTTTGCGGTAGACGACCCAGCGCGGGGCCATGCCGAAGCGCGGAAGGTAGCGGGGAATGAGGCTGATGAGGCCGGCCATGGCGGATGCCCCGGCGAACCAGAGGATAGCGATGGTGGAGAGGTCGTAGACAGTGCCGAAGATGTTGCCAAGCATCTGGTGGGCGAGATAGGCGATGGCGCGGCCTGCGGCGGGTCCGCCTTCGCGGTAAGCGGATTCCGGAATGAGGAGGGTGGTGACGAAGCTCGACAGGAGCAGGAAACCGCCCATGATGAAGGCGGCGGTGCTGAGGAGCTTGCCCGTGGCGCGGATGCGCCCGGCGGGGCGGCCTGCGGCGTCGATAGCGGGT
>JAJYKC010000325.1 GCA_021788955.1 Acidobacteriota bacterium | reverse complement strand
CGCGCGAAGCGAGCCGTTCCGCGATCCGGTCCAGGTTATTGCGGAAAAACGCGAGATCGTACATGCCTACCGGTTCGCCATCGGCACCCAAGCCTGGCCGACGGTGGCTCCGGTGTAATCGGCGCGCGGGCGGATCAACCGGTTATTGCGGTACTGTTCGAGCACGTGCGCGGTCCAGCCGGACATGCGGCTGACGGCGAAGATCGGCGTGAAGATGTCGACCGGGATGCCGAGGGAGTAGTACGTGGAAGCCGAGTAGAAATCGACGTTGGCGTTGAGGCCCTTGAGCTGCTTGATGGTCTCTTCGATCTTCTTCGAGGTCAGGTAGAGATCGAGATGGCCGGTGCTCTTGCCGAGTTCTTCGGACATTTTGCGAAGGTGTGTGGCGCGCGGGTCCTCGGTCTTGTAAACGCGGTGGCCGAAGCCGGGGATTTTGATCTTGTTGTCGAGCATGTAGTGGACATGCTCGAGCGCCTTGGCTTCGCTGCCGGCGTCGAGCAGCATCTTGATGACTTCCTCGTTGGCGCCGCCGTGGAGAGGCCCCTTGAGGGCGCCGATGGCGGAGGTGACTGCGGAGTGGATATCGGAGAGCGTGGCGGCGGTGACACGGGCGGCGAACGTGGAAGCGTTCAGCTCATGATCGGCGTGCAGCGTGAGCGCGATGTCGAAGACCTTCTCCATCACGGCGTCCGGTTTCTTGCCGGTGAGCGTGTAGAGGAAGTTGGCGGCGAAGCCGAGAGACGGGTCACCGTCGAGCGGTTTGGCACCTTTGCGGAGACGGTCGAAGGTGGTGACGATGGTCGCGGTCTGGGCCATGAGGCGGAGCGCTTTGCGAGTGCTCGCTTCGATGGAGTTGTCGCGGGCGTCGGGATCGTACAGCCCGAGCATTGAAACCGCGGTTCGGAGCACATCCATCGGCGGCTTTTTGCCGGCGCCGGCCAGGAAGGCGGTGACTTCGGCGGGAATCGGGCGCGCCGCAGCGAGGTTCGATTTCAGCTCGCTCAGTTCGTCTTGTTTCGGCAGGCGTCCGTGCCAGAGCAGGTAGATGACTTCCTCGAAGGTGGCGTTCTCGGCCAAGGTATGGACATTGAATCCCTGGTAGCTGAGAATGCCAGCGCCTCCGTCGATGTAACAGATCTGCGATTCGGCCGCGACGATTCCTTCGAGGCCCGCTCCCGTGACTGCCATAAATGATGTGTCTCCTTAGAATTCCAGCTCAGCCCGCCGGAAAGTCCATCCGTTTTCTAGATGATGGCGTAGGGCCGTTCGGCGGGAAACCTTCATTCTACTGAATCCTGCGGCGTCCGCATCCCAAGCGGGGCGGCGGAGTTCCCGTTCTTGCGAAGACGGCCGACGACGACGCTGGAGATTGCGATGATTGGCACGGAGAAAAACATCCCCGCTACGCCAGCGACCTGTTCGCCTGCCAGGACGCCGAACAGGATGAGCAGCGGGTCCATTTCGATGCCGGCGCCGAGCAGGAAGGGGACAAGCGCGTAGTCCTGGAAGCCGCGCAAGAGGAGCCAAAAGACGACGAACCAGACGACGTGGGGGTAGCCGGCGATGCCGGTGACGAACGCGGTGAGCACGCCGGCGGCCAGCGGGCCGATGACGGGCAAGAACTCGAGGGGGCCGGCGATGGCGGAGAGCAGCATGGCGTAGGGCGCTCCGGTGAAGGTGAGAAAGAGCGAATACCAGATGAAGGCCGAGAGCGATTGCAACACCAAGGCCCGCATGTACTGGCCGAGCACGCGGTCGATATCGGCCAGGATTTCTTCAGCCGACGTACGCGCCGGGCCGTGGCCCAGTTGGTTCAGCAAGCGCGCCAGGAGGCGCTCTCCGTCTTTGAGGAAGAAAAAAGCGAGCACGGGAACGAGCACGAGATAGCCGACGTAGCGGGCGCCGAGCACTACCTGCTCCGCCATGCGCTGCAAGTAGGGAACGACGTCACGTCCGCTCTGAAGGACTTCGGTGCGCAGGAATTCGACGACGCTCGCCCGGTGCGGTTCCAGCCACTGCGGGAGGGGGATGTGGTTCTCCCATTGCGGATCCTGGACAAGTGCGGGAAGTTTGGCGGCGAGATTCGAGGCTTCCTCGCCGATGCGCGAGCCGATGGCGATGCCCGCTGAGGTCATCAGTGCGACGAGCAGCAAGTAGACGATGGCGAGGGACACTTCTGGCGAGACGCGGCCGGGGGTGAAGCGGTGGACAAGCCGGAGGACCGGCGTGAGCAGGTAGGCGAACAGCAGCGACAGGGCGAAGAGGACGATGGTGGTGCGGGCGAGCCACACCAGCCACACGCCCAGGAAGATGACGAGCGCGGTCCAGACGGCGTGCGCGGTGCGGCGGTCAATGCCCAGCATTTCGCCTTAGGATAGCCGGAACGGTTGCGGGCGATCAGGCCGGCTCGACGCGCCAGTAGACTGCGTAGCGCTGGTCGACAATGCGGTTGAGGGGCATGAGGGTGACATCCGTCTGGTCGCCGCGGGCGTGGAAGGTGAGTGGTGCGCCCGCGGGTTCGATCCCTGCGAGGGCGTTTTCGCCGCGCGCTTGCAGCCTGGGAACCTCGGCGCGGTAAGGAGCGCGGGTGGCGGCGGAGGCGAAGATCGTCTCGCCGCGGCGCATCGTGCCGGGAACGTCGCCGCGTCCCAGATCGCCTGCGAGCACGAGGGGGCCGTAGAGAATCGCTTGCACCGAGGCATCGTCCGGCATCGCCTGGGTGTGGAGCGACATCGGGAGGTCCAGCTCGATGCAGTCGCCCGGCTTCCAGGAGCGTTCCAAGGTGGTGTACTCGCCGGGCGCGGCGGAAATTTTCTGTTCCTCGCCGTTCAGGCGCAACCGGAACCCTCCGCCGGTCCACTCGGGAACGCGGATTCGCAGAGCGAGGGGCTCGGAGGGGGCTTGCTCGATGGTCAGCGTCGATGAGGGTTCTTCGGGGAAGCGGGTTTGCTGGTGGAGAGCGAAGCCGCGGGCGGTCCAGTTGAGGCGGGTGGGGAGAAAGAGATTCACCCAGACGCCGCGGGAGTCGTGGAAATAGGCGTTGGAGGGGAGTTTGGCGAACGACTCGGCGCCGGAGCCGGTGCAGCACCAGAAGGAATCGAGCGGAAGGCCGAAGATCTTCCAATAGCCGCCGGCGAGGGGGACGTAGTACATCGTGAGGCCATCGCCGGGGTGCATGGTGCCGAGGATGGAATTGAAGAGTGCGCGCTCGTAATAGGCGGCGTAGTGAGGGGTGGCGGTCCAGCCGTAGAGGTGGCTGGTGAGCTTGAGAAGGTTGTAAGTGCAGCAGCACTCCTGCGTGGTCGGGCCGAGTTGCGAAGCGAGTTGGCCGGCCGGGGCGCGCCAGAGTTCGCCGTTGCTGGTGCCGCCGGTTACGTAGCTTCGCTTGCCGACGACCTCGGACCAGAAGTAATCGGCGATGCGGCGGTCGCGCGGGTCGCCGAGTAACTCGTAGCGGCGCGCGGCGCCGATGACTTTCGGGATATTGGTGTTGACGTGGAGGCCGGTGAGTTCGTCGCGGCTTTCGGCGAGCGGATCGAGGAACGCGGGTTGATCGAAGCGATGGGCGAGGGCGGCCAATGACGGCTCCGAAGTGATTCCGTACAGGTTGTATAGGCCTTCCGCCATGCCACCGAACTCCACCTTTTCGATGCGCGCCATTGCGGCGTCATCGAGGGGGCGGGTGTAGCTTGCGGTCCATTGGGCGATGCCCTGGGCGACTTCAAGCGCCTCGCGATTGCCGCAGAGTGTGTACTGATCGAGGAGCCCGGCCAGAATTTTGTGGATCGTGTAGAACGGCGCCCAGACCTTCTTGCCTTCTTCGAGACGCGTGAAGAAGCTCTCCGGGAACGCGCTGACATAGCCGTTTCCGTGGGCTTTCTGGCACTGGGCGAGGGTGTGCACGACGTAGGCCGAAGATTCGCGGAGTTTGGCGTCGGGCTGGGCTTGCGCGGCGAAGAGAGCTGTGGAAGAAAGGTAGTGGCCGGTGAAGTGGCCGCGCAGTTCGACGTCGGGCTTCTCCCATCCGCCGAGCGGCGCCGCCTTCGAGGGAATGCCGGCGGTGAGGCGGAACATGTGCAGGAGCCGGTCCGGATCGAGGCTCCGCAGATAGGCGCGGTTCAACTCCTGGCTCGCGTAGAAGGGGCCGTCGGTGAGGGAGACCTCGGCGGGCGAGAACGGCAGCGCGGCCGGGGTTGGGGTGCTGCTGCCTGCGCGAAGCAGCGGGGCGGCGATGGCTGCTGACAGAAAATCCCGTCGTCGAACGGAACCGGACATGGCGGACTCCTTTACGTTAGCTTCAACACGTAGGCATAATCGCACGGTTTCTTCGGGGGGAGCGAGACGATGACGCCGTCGAGGGTGCGATGCCAAGTTAGCTTCGATTTCGAGCCGAGCATTTCGACGTTGTCGATTGAGCGCCCGTTGCCGGCGCCCTTCGCGCTGAGGGTGTGAAGCACCACTTTGCCGTCGGCCGGCCAGCCCAGCAGGAGCGCGTAAAGGGCGCGGCCGCGGGTGGTGAAGCGAATATCCTGCGCGGTGAAGGGCTTGCTCGAT
>JAJYKC010000001.1 GCA_021788955.1 Acidobacteriota bacterium | reverse complement strand
TTCCCCTGGCTGAGCCACCACCGGCCTAACCGCTCCAGCGGCGCAATGGCGGCAAGCACGCCGGTCTGTAGTTGCGACCCCATGCGGGCCGCTTCCGCCCGAACCGTGGACTGCAATTCCGCCTGCTCGCGGCGGATGAGCCTGCGGCACAGAAGGGCTGTCGCCACCAGGCCCGAAGACATCACTATTGCGGAAACTGCCCAAAACACAAGGAGCCGGCGCATGTCGGATTCCCGCTGCGTGCTTCAGAAATTGGTTGAAAACGGAACTTGCTGAGCACTTCACGCGCCGCCGCGCCGCTCGACCATGCGGACGCCCCGGCACGCGACAGTCGAAGTTGCAGGTTCAAGCAGTTGAGGTGCGCCTGGTGACGCAATCAGAGCGGCCGCGGCGTCTTCCAGGCCGAAGGATGGGCTGATGCGGAGGGTTGGAGATCAGAGTACTAGGAATTTTTGAATGTGCATATAATTCCAATTCGTGTCAGAAGTTCTCAACCGCCAAACCGCACGCATCCGGCACACCGCCACGGCGGTTCGTCACAATCTGGAGACAATTGGCGAAGCTGTGCGCCAGTCCGCGCGCTTAGGCCGCATTCTGGCGGTAACGGCCGGCCCTCGCACTTTCGAAGCGCTCCGGATAGCCGGCGTCCTGACTCGAAGAGTCTGCCACCCGTGCTCCGCTCGCCGGTTCTTGTGGTCGTCGCTCGCGGTCCCGTTCATTTTCGCTGCACAGGGACCATTCGGTTGGGAAACTTTCCTCCACGTGGCCCCGTGGCCGCTGTTTCTCCCTATCCATTTCTGCCTCCCAGCCGGCTCTCAAGCCGGCCTGCTCGCTTCGGGAATGTGCCGGTTCCGAAGTTAAGCGCAGTGTTGTTTCGCTCCACATAGTTTCCGCTCTCCCTCGTCAGGCGGCACTTCTCGCGGTCTGCCATCTGGAACCCTCAGTCTCCGAAAGAGCCTTGTCCATGCGCGAAAGGGTTTCAACTTCGTGGTTCGCCTTACTCGCCCGCCACGCACTTTCGGTTACATGAAGGACTTCCTTCGGCTCGAAAGGATCTCCGAGGACAAGGTCGAAAGCGCCCAGATTGAGCACTTCCGCCCAGAGCCGCTCGTCGGCAAGCCGTGAGGATACGATGAGACTTGCTCGACACGGCATCTTGTCCAGTTCCGCCAGCACGTATTTCCAGTCACCGTCCGGCAGGTTCTGCTCGCAGATCACTACTGAGAACGTGCCGCCGCGATTTCTGCGCAGCACGTCCAGACCCTCGCGAGCGGTGAAGGAACTCTGAAATTTGCACGGCGACGCATCGAAGATTCGTCGCAGTGACGTATGTTCATCGGCGCCGGAGCCGATGAACAGGACACCGTAACTTCCTTGACTCTCTGTCGGCATGGCGCCTCTACTTCCTGTACTTCTTGCTCTTGGGACCGGGGTCTCTTTAATTGTCCGGCTGACGGTTGCACAGGGGAACTGTCACGAACCCTAGTTCCGGGAAATTTGTGAACGCCCTCATCCAATTAGGCGAAATACCCACACACCGGTGGGTACTTCGCGTTTTTTCCATTGACATCGCACCCGGACGGCGTTACGTTTGGTTTGGGTTTGGCGGCAGCCCATCGCTCGCCTCATGCGTAACGGGCGCACGCCGGGTGGCATCGTGAGCGGGCGGGAGCCCGCCGCGGGGAATGGCCATGAAACCGAAGCCGGCGAAAGCTCCTGAACCCGCAGCCGCGGCAAAGCCGGGCGACGAAGAACCGGGCCGGCCCACTGATGATCTGGGCACCATCCTCGCCGGCGTGAACATCCCGATTCTCCTTCTCGGAGGAGACCGCCGGATCCGGTGTTTTACCCCTACCGCGGGGGAACTCCTGCATTTGCTCCCGGCGGACATCGGCCGGCCTGTTGCCGGCATTCGCCTGGGCCTTCCGGATGTCGATGAGTTAATCGCCGCGACGATCGAGCGCGAAGAAGAGTTGAATCGGGGGGTAATAGCCCACGATGGCCGCTGGTACTTAATGCGCATGTGCCCATACAGGACAAGGGAAGACAAGATCGACGGCGTGCTCGTTTCCTTCGTGGACATCGACGCCTTGAAACAAAGCCAGGAAGCTCTGCGCAAGCAGAGTAATTTCGTCGCTGCCATTTTAGACGTGGCCGGCCAGGCACTGCTGGTGATCGTTCTCGATCGGCAGCGAAGAATCGTCCACTTTAATCGCGCCTGCCAGGAACTTACCGGTTACTCCCTGGATGAAGTGAAAGGGACAGTTAAGGATTTCCTGCATCTTCCGGAGGAACTTAGTCAAGTCAACGCTAACTTCAACGAACTTCTCGAAGGAAGACAGCGGCACGATCGATACTACTGGATTGCCCGGGATGGCCGCCGGCTGCTGATCGATTGGTTCAGCAGCGTGACGCGCGCCGATGACGGATCGGTGGAATACGTCATCCGCACCGGCGTCGACGTGACCGGCCAGCAACAGGCGGACGCAACCGTGCGGATGCTGATGGAGACGGCGGCACAGGCGATTCTGGGCATCACGAACGACGGGAGGATTGCGCTGGTGAACGCCTCCGCCGAGGCAATGTTTGGCTACGGGCGGCAGGAACTCATCGGACAGCCCCTGGAGCTTCTCATCCCGGCGCGGTTTGCCGAACGCCACGCCGGCCATCGTATGGAATACTTCCAGGCCCCCAGGAGGCGGCCCATGGCCATCGGGCTCGAACTTGCGGGTTTGCGCCGGGATGGCAGCGAATTTCCCGTCGAGGTGAGCTTGAGCCATGTTCCCACGAGCACCGGCATCCTGGCTGTCGGATTCGTATCCGACATTACAGTGCGAAAGCGGGCGGAGGAGTCGCTACGAGAGAGCGAAGCCCGGCTGCGCACCCTGACGGCGGGGTTGCTGGCGGCTCAAGAGGAGGAGCGCAAGCGCCTGTCGCGCGATCTGCATGACGATCTCATCCAACGAATGGCTATGCTGTCGGTTGGCGTCGCGGAGCTGGAGGCCGGGCTCCCGGAATCGGCCCGAGCCATCAAAGACCGCCTGCTGTCCCTCGAAGCCAGCCTGACGGAAGTGTCCGACGATTTAAAGCGCACTGCCTATCAGCTTCATCCGTCGGTTCTCGAACACTTGGGCCTGGCGGCGGCGCTGGAGTCTTACTGTGAAGATATTTCGCGGCAGGCGAAGATCAGGGTCCACTTCCGCCAACGCGATGTTCCGAAAGCTGTCCCTGAAGCTGTTGCCCTGTGCCTCTACAGAGTTACCCAGGAGTGCCTGCGCAATGTTGTGAAGCACGCGGGTGTCGCAAGGGCTTCCGTGGAACTGCTCGGCAAGGGAAGGGAACTGGTCCTGGCCGTCATTGATACAGGGAAGGGCTTCGATCCAGCCGAAGCCGGAAAACAGGGGGGACTCGGCCTGGTGAGCGTGCAAGAACGCGCACGTCTGGTCAACGGGACCGTGTCGATCAGAAGCAGGCACGGCGACGGAACGCGCGTTGTGATTCACGTCCCATTGGACGGAGGAGCATCATGAAAAGTCGTCCGCGCGTGTTGCTGGCTGACGACCACAGGCTGGTGCTGGAAGGCCTCCAAAGGATCCTCGAACCGGAATTTGAAGTGGTTGGCCAGGTGGAGGATGGCCGGACCCTCTTGAATCTTGCCCAGCGATTACACCCGGAAGTGATCCTGCTGGATGTCTCGATGCCCCTGTTGAACGGCATTGACGCCGCACGCCAGATCGCCCGGGTATGCCCCGGGATCAAGTTGATGATGGTGACCATGCATTCCGATCCGCGATACGTCATCGAGGCGTTCCGCGCGGGTGCTTCCGGTTTTGTCCTGAAGCGCTCACGGCCGCAAGAACTCATCCATGCAATCTGGACGGTCCTCCGCGGGCGGCCTTATGTCGCTCCGGAACTCGGCATCGATGCCGCCGGGATCCTGGAGAAAGTCAGCCGTCCGGACAAGACAAATATGCCCGCCTTGACGCCTCGTGAGCGGGAGGTGCTCCAATTGGTTGCCGAAGGGCGGTCCAGTAAAGATATTGCGGCGCTCCTCGGCATCTCCCTGAAGGCCGTCGAGTTCCACCGGTCGAAGATCCGCAAGAGACTCGGCATGAAAAAAACCTCGGAGCTGACACGTTATGCGCTCGACCACGGTTTAGTCGCGCAGTAATTTCGGTCAGGCTTCGCCCGCGGTGGACCCCGGGAAAGCGCTGATGTCCCAGGTCCGCGTTATCATTGTTTCAGGTCCTGATATCCTGTTTACCGCGCCGTTTCGGAGGAGCCGAAGTGACCCGCGCTCGCGTGCTTCTGGGCGATGACCACATTCTTGTGGTGGAAGGGTTCCGGCGGATTCTCGAACCCGAATTCGACGTGGTAGCTACTGTTGCGGATGGCGAGGCCCTGGTCCGGGAGGCGTTGCGGTTGAAGCCGGATGTGGTCCTGGTCGACATTTCGCTCCCTTTGCTCGACGGCATCGAGGCAGCCCGCCGGATCAGGAAGGTTGTGCATTCAGCGAGGATCGTCTTTCTCACCATGCATTCCGACCTTAGCTACCTGCGGGACGCCCTCCGTTTGGGTGCATCGGGCTATCTGCTCAAGAGCGCGGCGGGAAGGGAGCTCATAAGAGCCGTGCATCAGGTCCTTGTCGGGAACACCTATGTCACGCCGGAGTTGACCAGGTCGATCCCGGATCCCCAATTAAGAAAAGCATTGGAGTGCGGCCGGGCCCCGGGTCTGACCGCGCGGCAACAGCAGGTCCTGAGACTCATTGCCACCGGCAAGTCCGACGAGGACATCGCCGCGGCGATTGATGTTACGGTCAGGACCATTCGTTTCCACCGCACACAAATCGCCCGCAAGCTTGGAATCTCGGGCACGGCTGCATTGACGAAATACGCCGTGGCCCATGATCGTCTTCAGCCCTGAAGATCGCAATCCGCCCGCCAGGCAATCGGGTCAGGTATCATAACAACTTCCAGCTATCCGCTCTCAGGAGGTCTGCTTTGAAGCTTCATCTCTTCTTTTTCCTCGCGGCGGTCTTGCCAGCGGCTTATGGCCAGGCAGTCACCTGTAATCTCGATCAATACAAGGCCCAGCCGGGCCTCGCGGCCGAATGGCGCGAAGGCCTGCTCCAGGTGACCTGGGATGGCGCGCGCGGCCAGCAGTTGCGCGCCGCATTCGCCGTGCGCGATGGGCAGCCGGTCATTACCGAGTTGGCGGCGCGCAAAACCGGTGGGCAATGGGAAACGCTGGCGCACGATCTCACGCCGGAATTTCGCGTCGTGAGCGGCGTGCGCCGCTTTTCGGAGCAGCAGATGGCGCCGCTGCGCGCGTTGGGCATCGCGCTCACCCCGGAAGTCATTGACCGCGAAAAATGGAACGCCTTCTGGGACGCGCCGCTTATGATTCCCGGCGCGCCCAAGACCAATCTGGACCTGCCGCGTAAGCCCGGGGAGATCCGCCGGGCGGCCGCCGCCTATCGGCTGAGCGCGTGCGCGGTCAAAACCGATGGCGCACGCCTGGAGATCACCTACCCCGGTCTCGACATGGGGATTTTCTCCGGCCAGTTGCGCTTCACCGTTTACCGCGGCACGAACCTGCTGCGCCAGGAAGCCATCGCCAAAACCGAACAACCTTCCGTAGCCTACATTTATTCCGCGGGCGCCAAGGGATTGCATATCGGGGACCGTACGAAACTGGTGTGGCGCGACACCGCGCGCGCGTGGCAGCAATACGCCTTCGGCGGCGCGTTGAACCGGGACAACGTCGCGGTGAAAGCGCGGCACCGGCTGGAGATCGTTGAAACGGGCGGCGGATCGCTCGCCGTCTTCCCGCCCTCCCATAAGTTCTTCTTCGCACGCGAAATTGAAACCAACCTCGGCTATGTCTATTACCGCAAGAACAGCGAAAACTCCTTCGCCATCGGCGTGCGGCAGGCGGAACGCGAAGAACCTTTCCGGCCATTCGGCGTTTCCGACCAGGAGTGGGAGAAGCGCGTACACGAGGCGCGCCACGACATCAACAATTTCGCGCTCTACAACGCGCCGCCCGGGACCTGGCAGCACATGCCGGTGTACTACTATCTCAGCCCGGAAAACAGCCACGCCACCGAGCAATCCGTGCTGGCGTTCACGCACGGCGATGTCTACAAGCCGCTTCCAGGCTTCCAGGTGCTGGTGAGTCACTTCCACATGCACTTCAACTCGCAGCTCACCGACGCCGGATCGATCGATGTCCAGCCGAGCTGGCTGCAAGTGTTCCGCGGCCTCGGGATCAACGCCGTGATTCTGGCGGATTTCCATGGTGACGGCCACCCCAAAGACTCCGGGCCGCTGCGCTTCGCCGAGCAGAAGATTTATTTCGAGGGCTGCCGCCGCTTCTCCGACCGCGGCTTTCTGCTGATACCCGGCGAAGAGCCGGACGATACGCTGGGCGGCCATTACATCACCTTTTTCCCGCGGCCGGTCTACTGGTCGCACGTGCGGAAAGAAGGGCAGCAGTTCATCGAAAACGATCCGAAGTTCGGCAAGGTTTACCACATCGGCTCAGCGGCCGAGGAACTGGACATGATCAAGCGCGAAAGCGGCCTCATGTGGCAGGCACATCCGCGCATGAAGGGCTCCACCGGCTATCCCGATGCCGTGCGCAATACGCCCCAGTTTCTGAGCGACCGCTTCCTGGGCGGATCGTTTCAGTCGCTGCCGGTGGATCAATCGCAGAAACGGTTGTGCGAAGAGCGCTGTTTTGGGCTGCTCGACGACATGAACAACTGGGGCCCCGCCAAGTACATGATCGCCGAGGGCGACACCTACATGAAATATCCGGACGACGAAACCTTTCCGCAACTGATCGTCAATTACGTGAAGCTGGACCGCGTGCCGCGCTTCGACGAGGATTGGACGCCCATCGTGAAAGCCATGCGCGCGGGCGACTTTTTCATTTCGAGCGGCGAGGTGCTGCTGCGCCACTGGGCGATCGAAGGCTCGGGCGCGCACCGCGCGTACGTCGCCGACGTGGAATGGACCTTCCCGCTGGAATTCGCCGAGCTGGTCTGGGGCGACGGCCACACCACCGGCCGACGGATTGTCCCGGCCACAGAGTTGGCGCCCTTCGGCACGCATCGCTTCCGCATCCCGTTCGACACCGCCGGCAAGAAATGGGTGCGCTTCGCGGTGTGGGATTCGGCCGGTAACGGTGCGTTCACGCAGCCGGTGCATCTGGGGGAGTGAAGGTGTCAAGGCAGCGCTCCGCTTCCGATTTGCGCTACCATTTCGGCATGGCACAAACGCGGCGAGAATGGTTGGCGCGCGTACCGGCGGCCATGGCCGCCTCGGGCGCGATGGGGCAGACGCCATCGGACGCCCATCGGCCCAATCTCGTTCTCATGATTTCGGACCAGTTCCGCTGGGACAACGTCGGGGCCATGGGACTCAACCCCATGCATCTCACGCCCAACCTGGACGCCATGGCGGCGCACGGCGTGATGTTCCGCAATGCGTTCTCCGCCCAGCCGGTCTGCGCGCCGGCGCGCGGCAGCATCTTCACCGGGACGTATCCCAGCCGGCATGGCGTGTGGCGCAACGGCATCGCCCTACGGGAAGATGCTGTGACCTGGGCGAAGGTCATGAAGCGCGCCGGCTACTCGACCAACTACATCGGCAAGTGGCACCTCGGCCCGCACACCTCCCGCGAAGATGCCGGACCGGTGGCTCTGCCGTATCGCGGCGGCTTCGACGATCTCTGGGAAGGCTCCAACGAGCTCGAATGGACGTCGCACGCCTACGAAGGCAATCTCTACGACAACGACGGCAAGCCCATCCACTTCTCCGGCCGCTGGCGCGCCGACTTCCTGACCGACCGCGGGGAGCGCTTCCTGCGCGGCGCGAAATCGCCATTCTTCCTGGTGCTGTCCTATCTCGAAACGCACCACCAGAACGACAGCGACACCTACGACCCGCCCAAGGAATTGAAGGGCCGCTATCCGAATCCGTTCATTCCCTACGATCTGCGGCCGTTCCCCGGCTCCTGGCCGAGCCAGTTGTCGGACTATTATTCCTGCGTCACGGGAGTGGATCGGCAGGTGGGCCGGGTACGCCGCATCTTGCAGGAAACCGGTTTGGCAGACAACACCATCCTGATGTTCATCAGCGATCACGCCTGCCATTTCAAGACGCGCAACACGGAATACAAGCGCAGCCCGCAGGAAGGCTCGATCCACGTCCCGCTGATCGTCGAAGGGCCGGGCTTCAACCGCTCGCTCCAGATTTCGGAACTGGTGAGCCAGGTGGATTACATGCCCAGCATGCTGCATGCGGTCGGCCTCGAAGCTCCGGATTCGGTGCAGGGCCACAATTTTCTGCCGCTGCTGGACGGGCATAACGAGGGGTGGCGCAACGAGGTTTATTTCGAGATGCGGGAATTCGTCAACGGCAGGGGCTTGCGCACGCCGCAATTCAGCTATGCCGCGATGGCGCCCAAGCAGCCGGGATGGCGCGCCGCCGAATCGGCGGAGAAATACGTGGAGTACGCCATGTACGATCTCTACGCCGATCCCTATCAGCTCGTCAACCTGGCCGGCCGTGGGTCATATCGCGAACGCGGGCGTAATATGGGAAGCAAAGCGCCCGTTGGCGAGGAACCCACGCCGGAATTCGGGCAGCCGTATCGTGAGGTGGCGCAGCACCTGCGGGAGAGGCTGAGCGCGCGTATCCAGGAAGCCAGCGGCCAGCAGGCCGCCATAGACCCGTGTTGGTTCCCTTACTCCTGACGCTTCGACCGATCCGGGCCCTTAGCTCAGCGGTTAGAGCAGCGGACTCATAATACCCTCAGCGCCTAATTCCAGACCTAGTACTCTCATACGTTTGCGCGTGTTTTCAGCGACTTACCGTGAACGGTGAGAAGCTCTGAGAAACGCAGATATGCGCGGGGTTGTTAAAGATTCCACTAAAGTGAACCCCCCGAAATGCCCACTACGTGGGCGGCCGGAAATGTTCTGCATACAAATCTCGAAATACACTTACGTCTCTACAGACAGAAGTGTGTTAATATAAAAGTGGCCAGAGGAACCCGGGCCAATTCGGGTACCGGGATCGCGGAGACGTGCATCAATGAGAGACCAAAAGAGGATTCTGTACGATACGATTATTGGCGCCCACGCGGAAGGCGCGCTGAAGATCGACGCGCCATTCCTCACTTTCGCCGATGTGATGGAATGCATTCGGGAGATCGCCAGACTTCTGGACGGCAACGCGGAGAATCTGGCGGCTAACACGCTACAGACCTGGCTCAAGTCGCGCGTCACAATCCAGGAAGATAGGGCGACTAGGAACCGGCTGTTCTCTGGGCTTGATTTGATTCACATCAGCAGCGTGGCCTACCTCGCCCACGTAGCGGGAGTCCCGATCACGCTCGCGACGGAGATGGCGGCGGCAGCGATGGACGAATTGATTGCCCATCCCGAGAGTTACGGCAAGGCAGGCGACGCGATGGCCTTCGCGCCGGGGAATTACGTCATAGCGACGCCCGCGAGAGACAGGGAGGGTTACTGGGACGTCCTATCCCCCACCAACGCAGACGAGTTTCGGTTGCGGATCATGCGCGCGGGCGCGATGTACGTATTCCACTTCGCGTTACTGGTGGGATTCGCGTTTCCGATCCTGGGCGAAAAGTGGCGCGCCAAGGCCAACTGGCTGAAGGGTGTGATAGAGCGCGAAATCGCCAAGAAAAAGGGGAATCGGTAATGCGCTTCGGGAGCGATGATGCGACCAAGATCCTGCGGCAGCAAACTGTCCCTGTCATGGTGTGCGACGCGGCGGGCGCGCCTATCATCATCGTGCCGAATCCCAAGCAGGATTTCGAGAAACTGGCGCACGAAATTGGTTGCGAAGTCGACCAAGTACACGTGCAGCGCGGCTTCATTGGTGTCGGCAACAAGAGGCGCATCCGCTACGTCCAGGCCCTGAATCCTTCCGTTTGGGGAGCGGGCTGGCGGGGTGGGTCCCACACGACCATCAAAGTACCCGCCCGCAATGCGGCCGGCGATGCCGTCTCCGCTCCGCGCCACGAGCACAGACTCCTTCGTTTCCTCCAATAAACAGCAATGGGAACCGTCCACAGCACCCGCTACACGACAGCGGGCGCCGGAGGTGTACCTCCACTCGCACCAGAAATTGAGTACCGCGCCTGGAATAAGGACGAGTACGTGGTGGCGCGCGTGTGCGGCGTCTCTGTGCAAACGATCCGGCGATGGCGCGCTGCCGGCGATGGCCCACAGTGGAAGAAGATCGGGGCTTGCGTCAGGTACTCGTTGGAATCCGTGTTCGAGTGGCTGGAGAAGCTACCAGGCGGAGGGGCGCAGTGAAGCGGCGACAGAAATACGCCCGCGCCGAGCGCGTGGTGCGGCTGGTGCTCGACGCGCTGGCCGACGCACACGGGCTGGACCCGTATTGGCTCTCCATCCCGTGCTCGCAGGGCGATCTGAGATCGAGCGATTTGCTGCACGGCGGCGAGGTGCCGCGTGTGGTACTGGAGCGCGTCAACGGCGCGCTGGAGGAGAAGGCGTGAGCGCAGTAGTCAATATGCCGGCGAAGCCGCCGATGGTGAAGCCGGAGGAGGGCACGGCGCTGCCCGAGTGCCTTACCACGCGACCGCAGTGGGTGGCGTGGACCTACGAGTGCCGCGGCGGCAAGTTCACGAAGTGCCCGCGGACGCCGACGGGCGCGTTCGCGAAGTCCGATACGCCGGCCACCTGGAGCACCTTCGCCGACGTTACGGCGGCGGCCGCGCGGCGGCCGGACATTGGCGTCGGTTTCGTGTTCGCAACCGACGACCCTTTCATCGGCATCGACCTGGACGACTGCCTGACGCCGGACGGCGCGCTGAAGCCCTGGGCCGCGCCGATCCTGGAGCGGTTCGCCGACAGCTATGCGGAGGTCTCGCCTTCGGGCCATGGCATAAAAATCTGGGTCCGGGCTTCGCTGGCGGGGCTGATCGCGGGAACGGGAACGCGGCGCCCCTGTGGGGATGGGCAGGTCGAGATTTACGAGCGCGGAAGGTTCTTCACTGTGACCGGCAGGCGCTACGCCACGAGCCCGCTGGGCGTCGCGGAGCACCAGGGCGACACGGAATGGCTGCTCGCCTACATTGGCGCGCCCGTGGCCGCCTGTGGCGCAACGACGTCCATTCCTGCGGCGGTTCCCGTTAAGCCAATGCCCGCGCCCGAACCCGCGCGGGAGTTCACCAGCGACGAGCATGCGGCGTTGCGCACGAAACTGGAGGCGGCGCGGGCGAACGTCCCGAAGTTCGATGACTTGTGGCTCGGCGGCGCCTGTGGGTATTACGCGGCCGGCAAGCCCGATCCGAGCCGCGCCGACCTGGCGTTCTGCAATTTCGTGGCGTACCACCTGGAGCTGGACGCGGCGGGCGTCGACCAGGCGTTCCGCATGTCGGAGCGGATGCGGCCGAAGTGGGATGAGAAGCACTTCGCCGACGGACGTACGTACGGGCAGGCCACGATTCAGAAGGCGCTGCAATGGGCGGCGCAGGAACGGCAGCGTTCCGTGACGGGGAAGGTCGCCACCATGCCGACCGCCAGCGTAGCGGGCGGCACCATCGCGGACTTGAACGCCATGCCGGTATTCGCGGATATCGGGCTGGCATGGGAACGGTTCGAGATGTCTGGCGACTTGATCTTCGGATACGCCGCAGGCCAGCGGGTGAAATGGGAGAACACGGCGGAACTGCTTTCGTTCGCTAAGTCGCAGGCGATCATCCTCAAGTACTTGCGCACACTGATACCCTCACCGCCCCGCGCCAAGATTAAGGTGATCTGGGAGCCGGCGGCGGGCATGATGGTTCGGTTGGCGACGGTGATAAATTCCGGCGACGAGATGCAGGTTGAGATCGCAGACCTGCTGCCGATGTGCTTCCGGCGCGCTGGTTCGCCCGTGGCGCGGTCCGATGCCGAGGTGTTCCGGCTCATGGTTCAGATCCGCGAGTGGCGGCGCGATCCGTACACCGCAAGCGAAGTCGAAGGCGGATCCATTCCGGCGCCATTCGTGTTCGTTTACGACGGCAGCGTATTCGTGAACGCGCACAAGCTTCGTCTGTGGGCGTCTCTGCCGCGCGTGACGGCAACGATGATCCGGAAAGCCGAAATGACGCGGGAGTTGGCCTCGATGGGCTTCAAGTACCACAGAGGCTACGACAAGGTGTGCGAAGGCCAGCGGGCCACCATGGACCTGTGGCGCGGGCCGTTGAGCGTACTGGGCGACTCGCTCGAAGAGAACGACCTCCCAAGCGTGGAGACAAAACGGTGATTTTGGTCAAAAACTCCGCTGGGACCGCTGGGACCGCTTTGGACATGCGTGTATCCCCTCCACAGAGGGAGTTCTGCTGGGACTCCCAGCAGTCCCAGCAATGGAGGGGAAATAGCGCACTGCATTCAGCGGTCCCAGCGGTCCCAGCGGAGTTTCTTACCAAGGCTCACTCGCCCCATCGGGTACTACGGGGCGGGAGGCCGTCCGCCAAAGGATTTTTTAGCGCCGCGCCGCGCGGGTAAGCCCATTGCATGATTTCGTTAGCGACAGACCTGAAATTCGAGGGGGACAGGAACAGCTCATGAACATTCGATCAATTTTCGACCGCCTTATGCGCCGAGAGCCGGAGGTGCGCACGCGCAGCGTGCTGTGGGATGCCGCAGGCGGTGGCAACCGGCTGGCGAACTGGAGCGCGCAACCGACAGCGCTGAACCAGTGGCTAGACAACCCCGTTCTGGTGCGCGCCCGTGCCGAGGGCGAATTCCGAAACAACGCCTGGTGCCGCAAGATCGTTGACAGCATCCTGAACGCGGCAATTGGTGCAGCTGGCATCAATCCCCAGTTCAAGGATCGCGCCGTATCCGAAGCGTGGGCAGCCTGGGCTGATTCGTGCGACGCGGCCGGGCGGCTGGACTGGGTTGCGCTCTCGCATTTGATCCTCCAGACCGTGGCCGTCTCGGGCGAGTGTTTCGTTCGCTTCGCCATCAATCCCGACGCGCCCGTGCCGTTGGCGCTGCAAGTTCTTGGGCCGGAATTTCTGGACACGTCACGCGTGGACCAGGACACCTACGCGGGCATCCGCTACGTGCACGGTGGCGTGCGGCGCGTGGGCTACTGGCTGTTCGAGCGGCATCCGAATCTAGTCTTGACGCCGTACCGTTCCGTGTTTGTGCCAGCGTCGGAGTGCCTGCACATTTTCAAGCCGGTGATGCCGGGCGCCGAGCGGGGCGTGAGTTGGCTTGCGCCTGTGTTGCTGGCGCTGCGCGAATTGCAGGAGTACAGCGAAGCCGCGCTGGTCAAGCAGAAGGTGAGCAGCCTATTCGCCGGCTACGTTCAGACTGCCGACGGCAGCAATCCGCTGAACAGCACGGACGCGGTGCCGACGTTGGAACCCGGCAGCATGGTTCGCCTGCAGCCCGGTGAGGCTGTGGAGTTCAGCGAACCGCCCGACGTTGGCGCGACCTATGACCCGTTTGTCCGTTCCACGTTGCGAAAAATCGCGTCCGGCAGCAACGTGCCGTACGAAGTCTTAGCCAACGACATTTCCACTTGCACGTTCGCGTCGGGCCGAATGGCTTTGCTGGAATGGCGCCGCCACGTGGAAGCGATTCAGCACGCGCTGATGGTCCCGCAGTTCTGCGCGCCGGTATTGGAGCGATGGATGCGCTTGGCCGTCTCGTTGGGCGTGATTTCACAAGCGGCGCGGGCGCGTTGGATCGCGCCGCAGATCGCGATGCTCGATGAACGCCACGAGACGCTGGCCGTGGTTCAAAAGATTCGCGCGGGACTGATGAGCCGCGCCGAGGCGGTCTCTGAGACGGGCTGGAACGTGGAAGACATCGATCGGGAAATCGCGGCTGACAACGCTCGCGCAGATCAGTTGGGCCTGACGCTGGACAGCGACCCGCGCCGCACGACCTTGCAGGGGCAGGAGCAACAGACTTCGCCGCCGGCTGGCGGCCAAACACAGGAGGTGTCATGAGCGAAACGATTCACGTAAGGACGGCTGCGTTTGAGCCGAGCACGTACAACCCCGAGAAGCGAACCGTCCAAGTGATCTTCTCCACGGGCGCGGATGTGATGCGCTCCGATTTCGAAGGGCCGTATGTCGAGCGGTTGAGCATGGAGCCGGCAGCCGTCGACCTGTCGCAATTGGTCGGCGGCCCGGTTCTCGACAACCACGACAGATTCTCCAGCGTGCGCGCGGTCCTGGGTGTCGTGACCGAAGCCAGCGCGGACGGCAAGCGCGGCGTGGCTACGGTCCAGTTTTCCGAACGCCCGGAGGTGCAGGGCATCTCCCGCGATGTGGAGCAAGGCATCATTCGCAGCGTGAGCGCGGGCTACACGGTGCAGACATGGCAGACGGAAAAGCGGGCCGACGGCACGCGGATCAAGACGGCGACCCGTTGGCAGCCGAAGGAAATCAGTTTTACGCCGATCGCGGCAGACGCGGGGGCGAGAGTGCGAGGACAAAACATGAACGAAGAACTGCAACAGCAAGTGAGAAACATGGCTTCCCTGATGGGTCTGCCAGGCGAGTTCGCCGACGGACTGATCGCGCGGAACGCCACGATTGAAGATGCCCGCGCCGCGGCGGTGGCCGAGTTGGCGCGGCGGACTCCCGTCATCGACAGCCGGCAACCGGCTGCGGTAACGCGGGAGCAAGCGCCCGACGAGTTGACGCGGGCGGCAGGCGAAGCGCTGTACTGCCGCGTCGATTCCACGTTCAAACCGAGCGAGCAGGCGCGCCCGTTCGTGGGTCGCCGGCTGGCGGACATGGCGCGCGACTTTTTGCGCCAGCGTGGGATGAACGCCTTCGGCAGCGACGCCGAAGTCGTCACCCGTTCGCTGAACACCACGTCCGATCTGGCGAACGTGGTGGGCGTGTTCGCCAACAAGATCGCGGCGCAGTACTACCAGGTGGCGCCGTCCGGCCTGAAGGTCGTCTGCAAGCGGGGCGCGTCGCATCCCGACTTCAAGGGCCGCAACATCATCCGGCGCGGCGAGCTGCCGACGCTGGAAAAAGTGAACCAAGACGGCGAGTTCAAACGCGGATCGATCTCGGATGACCGGCAGACCTACGCCGTGGCGACTTACGGCAAGGTGTTCTCCATGAGCCGGCAGCTTCTCATCAACGACGACCTGGGGCTGCTGGCCGACATCGCGAGCGGTTGGGGCATCGCGGCGCAGGAATTCGAGAACGAGACTCTCGTCAGCCTTCTGACCTCGAATAGCGGCGCGGGGCCGACGCTGGCCGACACCAATGCGTTGTTCCATACCGCCCACGGCAACCTGGCTGGTGCGGGCGCGGCCATCAGCGATACCACCTTCACCGCGGCGCGCCTCGCCCTGCGCAAAATGAAGGGTCTGAACGGCACTATTCCGATCAACGCCACGCCCAAGTACCTCGTGGTGCCTGCGGCGCTGGAAACGACGGCCGAGAAGTACTTGGCGCCGTTCTATCCCAACACCCCGGACAGCGTGAACCCGTTCGCGGGCGCGATGTCGCTCGTAGTGGATCCGCGCCTCGACGCCGTGAGCGCGACCCGCTGGTACGTGTTCGCGGATCCTGCCGTGTTGCCTGTCATCGAATTCGCCTACCTGGCCGGATTCGAAGGCGTGCAGGTGGAAACGCGCCTGGGCTTCGATGTGGACGGCGTGGAGATCCGTGCGCGCCTGGACTTCGGCGCGGGCGGCATCGACTTCCGCGGCGCGTATAGCAATCCGGGAGCGTAGCATGGCGACGCTCGCAGACCTCCAAGCGCAGCGGGATACGATCATCGCGGAGATGGGCGGCCCCGACGTTCAGCTTCAGGACCGCTCAGTGAAGCAGCGCTCGCAAGCTGAGCTGGACCAAGCGTTGCAGCGGGTTGACCGGGAGATTGCTTCACTGCAATCTCCCCAGCCCAAACAGTTCACAATTCAAACTTCGAGAGGAATTTGAGCATGAAGAACTACATTCAAAGAGGCGACATCATCACCGTCACGGCGCCGGCCGATGTGAAGAGCGGCGATCCTGTGGCGGTGGGCAGCATCTTCGGCGTGGCATGCTACGACGCCGCAAGCGGAACCGACGTTGAGTTGAACACCGACGGCGTTTTCGATCTGCCGAAAGTGACCACTGACGTGATCGCGGCCGGCGACCGGCTGTACTACGACTCCACGGCGGCCAAGTTGACCAACACCGCCGGCACGGGATCGAAACTGCTGGTCGGTTTCGCGGTTACGGCCGCCGGCAACGGTGTCACGACGGTTCGCAGCAACCTCGAGTGGACCGGACAGACCGGACCAGCATAGACCTTGTCGATGAAGCGCGGGGAAGCCTGTTACCGCCTCCCCGGTGGGGGACGCCTGTTACCGCGTCCCCGTTTTTTATCGAGTTCAGTTCGCGCGCGGTCTTCCTCCTTCCCCGCGCGCGCAGGGGCGGGGTTTCCGAGTTTCCCCGCGAGCCGTCTCCCGCGTGCCACTCCTTCACCCTACGACGGCAGGACGGGCGCCAGTACTTCGAGGGTCCTGGCGCCCTTTTTCATGACCATGCCGAAACTTTCAAAAGCCGATCAAGCGGCCAAGGTAAGCGCGACTGAGGCCCGACGCCGCAAAGAACTGGCGCTGGCGCGCCTGCGCGAGATGGAGGTTGCGCAGAAGGCCGGCCTGCTGCTGCCTGCCTCCGAAGTGAGGGACCGGTGGGTCACGATACTGGCGGCGGTCAAAACAGCCGTATTGCACCTGCCCGACAAATTGGCACCGCAGATGGCCGCGGCAGCCGACGTGCGCGAGGCGCACGCCATCCTCGTGGCCGAATGCGAAGCGATCCTGAGGGATCTATCCGATGACATCGCCTATTAGGCTCGCTGACTGTGTTCGCGCCGCGGCGGGTGCTGTACGGCCGCCGGTACGAATTCCGCTTTCGGCCTGGGCGAACGAACACGTCAGGCTGTCGTCTGAGGGCAGCGTGCAGGCGGGACACTGGCAGTGCTTCCCGTATCAGGTGGAACCGCTCGACTGCATGAGTCCGCACTCGCCGCACAGCGAAGTAGTGCTCATGTGGGCTTCGCAGATGAGCAAAACGCAGTTAGCGCTCTGCCTGCTGGCTCACGTCGTGGCCGCAGACCCGGCGCCGTGCCTGATTGTCGAGCCAACATTGCCGATGGCCGAGGCGCTTTCCAAAGATCGCATCGCGCCGATGTTCCGCGACATGCCCGTTCTTCACGGCATCGTGGCAGACCCGCGCGGACGCGATTCGGGCAACACGATCTTTCATCGCCGGTTTCGTGGTGGCCACGTCACTGTGGTTGGCAGCAATTCACCCGCGGGCCTGGCAAGTCGGCCGATTCGGTTCCTGTTCCTTGACGAAGTGGACCGCTTCGAAGCATCCGCTGGCGCGGAAGGCGACCCGGCGGCGCTGGCGATCGCGCGCACGCGCACGTTCTGGAACCGCAAGGTCATCTGGACTTCAAGCCCGACGGTCAAAGACGCCTCGCGCGTCGCGGCGGCATTTGAGGAATCCGACCAGCGGGAGTATTACATTCCCTGCCCGCTGTGCGGAGCCTACCAGGTGCTCGACTGGAAGCGCGTCGAGTGGCCGGAAGGTCGACCGCAGGATGCGGAGTACCGCTGTCAGCGGTGCGAGAAACTGATCCCGCATCACCGCAAGGCATGGATGGTGGCCCAAGGTGTCTGGCGCCCGCAGAACCCCGGCTCGAGGATTGCGGGGTTCCGGCTGAGCGAGTTGTGCTCGCCATGGCGCGACTGGGGCGAACTGGCCGAAGACTGGCTCAAGGCGCAAGGCAACCCGGAGCGGTTGCGGGCGTTCATCAACACGTCTCTCGCTGAACTGTGGGACGATGCCGGGCAAGCGGGAGTCACGGAAACCGACCTACTGGCTCGCCGTGAGCAATACGGGCCGATGCTGCCTGAGTCCGGTGCGGTGGTGACGTGCGGCGTTGACGTTCAAGACAACCGCGTAGAGGCGTCAGTATCCGCTTGGGGCAGGGCTGAGGAATGCTGGCTCATGGTGCATCGCGTGATCCCGGGCGATCCTTCTACACCACAACTGTGGGCGGCGCTCGACGATTTCCTGTTACAGCCGTGGCGGCATCCGTTCGCAGGCCAGATGCCGATTCACGCCACGTGCATCGACAGCGGCGGCCACTTCACGCAGGCGGTGTGCAATTTCGCCGACGCACGGCGCGGGCGGCGAGTCTGGGCCATCAAGGGCGATGGCGGGGCCCGTCCGGTATGGCCGCGGAAAGAATCGAAAGCCCGCAAGGGCAAGGTGTGGCTGATCGGGGTGGATTCGCCCAAGGCCACGCTGGCCGCGCGTCTGCGCATCACCGAGGGCCCTGGGCGCGTTCATTTCCCCCTACTGGTGGGGCTGCCGTATTTCGAGCAGTTGAATTCCGAGTACCTGAAGACCACATACCGCCGCGGGCGTCCGGAGCGCACCTGGGAGCGGCGCAAGGGCCGCGCGGCTGAGGGGCTGGACTGCGCGGTGTACGCATATGCCGCGCTGTGCGGGCTGCGGGCACACGGTGTAGACCTCGACCAGGAAGTCGCGCGCCTGGAGCTGCTGAGGCCGGCGGCTGCTAGACCCGACCCGGCACCTGCGTACCAGGTTTACCGCAGCCGGTTTGTGGGAAACGTATTGCGGTAGAATCGGGCCTTCAAGGGAGATGCCATGGACAAACGAACCTACAAGCAAACGCTCAAACAGATTTTCGAGTTTACGGACGATGATGTCACCGAACCTTACGAGGTGGTTCGGACTATTGGATTTACACTGAATTGCAAAAGCGGCAGCAAAGTGTTTCGTCTCGAAGCGATCAAGCGGCCCGGTGAGAAACTGGCGAGCGTGCTGGTCTGGGAGAGAAAGAAGGATGGCGCGTGGGAACGGAACACGTTTTGCGAACAACCGACGCTTCATAGGGTCCATCCCGATCTCGCTCTCCAGTCCATGGTTAGCTTTATGCAGCAGCACCTGCCGCATTACTGATCCGGGTCCATCACTCGTGGAATTTTGATCCATACTCAAAAGCAAGGAAGAACGACGCGATGGCAGTCTACCGACCAACCTACCCTGATCCGAAGACGGGGAAGAAGCGAAAGTCCCACGTCTGGTGGTACTCGTTCGTGTTCAACGGCGAGCGCATCCAGGAGAGCACGAAGGTAACAAACAAGCGCGTGGCTGAACAGATCGAGGCGGCGCGCAAGACCCAGCTTGCCAAGGGGGAGGTCGGGATCAAGGACCGGGCGCCCGCGCCGACCTTGAGAGAATTCGAGGCGCGCTTCACAGCCGAGATTGAGACGGCCCGCGCCGAGCATCCTGAGACCGTCTCGTTCTACAAGGAGAAATACCGAAGGTTGCTTGAGCACGCTCCACTGGCGAACGCGCGGTTGGATGCGATCGACGAAGAGATGATCGACGCCTACAAACAGACGCGGCGGCGCCAACTATCGCGGTACGGCAGGGTGCTTTCTCCCGGTTCGGTGAACCGAGAGTTGGCCACGCTGAGCCGGGCACTGCGGTTGGCGAAGAAGTGGAAGGTCATCACGGCGGTCCCCAGCATCGGCCGGCTTGATGGCGAGCGCAACCGGGAATTCGTGCTCGCCGACGATCTGGAGGAAACCTATTTGGCTGCGAGTCCTCAACCGCTGCGGGACGCCGCGCTCCTGATGCTCGACACGGGCGTTCGCGTGGGCGAGGCGTCCCAACTGGTCTGGGCCGACGTGATTCTGAAGCCCGCCATCGGCGCCCGCCACGGCTATATCCGCATCCGCAAAGGCAAGTCGAAGAACGCCAAGCGCACGCTGAGCCTGACGCCGCGCGTCGCGGAGATGCTCAAGACGCGCAAGGCGGCTTCCAAATCCGACTGGGTGTTTCCGGGCGATTCGCCGGGCGCGCCGATCCTGGTAACCTCTCTGGACCACCAGCACGATGACGTGCGTGAGATACTGAATCTGTCGGACGATTTTGTGATTCACTCCCTACGCCACACGATGTTGACCCGGCTTGGAGAGTCCGGCGCGGGCGCCTTCGAGATCATGCGGATTGCCGGCCACAGCAGCGTTGCGGTTTCTCAGCGTTACGTGCATCCCTCGCCGGACTCGCTGGAGCGGGCCTTCGAGCGGTTGGACGCGCGCAATGCTGCCAAGCGTGAAAGCGCGGAAAAGGTTGTTAAAGATTCCGCTAAAGTAGAAGTTTTGGAGATGCCGCAAGATCGCCGTAAAGTCATGAAGTAAAAAGCTTTGGGCCCTTAGCTCAGCGGTTAGAGCAGCGGACTCATAATCCGTTGGTCGTAGGTTCAAATCCTACAGGGCCCACCATAAAACAAAAGAGTTACACATCAGTTGACCGGCTGGCGCGCGACCTCATGGTACAGGAAACCATCATTGCGGACCTTCGCAAGCACGGTTTTGAACTGGTCAGCGTAGCCGAACCGGACCTGATGGCGAACGACCCGACGCGCATCCTGGTACGGCAAATGATGGGCGCGGTTGCTCAATACGAGAAAAGCCAGATCGTTCTGAAACTCCGCGGCGCGCGGATGCGAAAGCGGGCAAAAGAAGGGCGATGTGAGGGACGGAAACCCTACGGTTTCTTCGAAGGTGAAGCCGCGGCGCTGGAACGCGCGAAAGCGCTTCGCGCGGAAGGCTTTGGTCTTGATCGCATTGCGGCGCGGTTGAACGAAGAGCATGTCCCGACTCGCACGGGCCGCCCCTGGCATGGCGTTGTGGTAAATCGCATTCTCTCACGGCACCGAAAAGGCTCATAGGCGCCAGCCGTAAGAAAACACAAAACATATATTTTTTCTGCGGCTGTCGCCGGTACAAGGCCATATCAAAATCTGGGCCATAGACCGACGTGGAAGCACAAGATATAGTGTGTTCGGGTCGTCACGGCGCGAGTTCTGCTGGGCAAAGCACAAATTGCCCTTGCAATTTGGCAACGGGCTGGTGATACTATGCGTAGTATCATATAGGAGAATTACCATGATCTACGCAAGAATGAGTAAACGATGGCAGATCTCCAGCAGGGTCGCGAGCTGATTCGGGAATTGGCCAGTCGCCGGCGCAACGTAAAATTGTCGGAAATCGCATGGGTAGTCAACCAGCTTGGCTCAAACGGATTCGTTACAAGCGCTCGAAATAATGGACATCAGACAATCTTCGCGGTGGGTTCCCGACGCTTTGGCGTTTGTAGTCACAATCCGGGCAACGCACAGGTCAAAGCCTGCTACGTTGACGCTTTTGTTGACGCGATGCTTGAACTAGGACTCTATGAAGAAGAGTGAAGGCATGAAAAACCTTAACTTCTACCTCTCTTTGCCTTATACCACGGTGTTGCGAATGGACGACGAGGGTGACGTTATCGCGCGCGTGGATGAACTGCCGGGGTGTGTAGCTCATGGAAAAGATAACATTGAGGCCCTCAGGGAACTCGATTCCATGAAGAGACTATGGATTGAGGATTGCCTTGAGAGTGGCCAACGGGTTCCTGAGCCACGGCCTGAAGAGTCCCTTCCTAGCGGTAAGTGGGTTCAACGGGTTCCTCGGACCCTGCACGCGAAACTTTCTCGTGCGGCAAAAGAGGAAGGCGTCAGCCTCAATCAACTCGTCACGTCGATACTTTCGGAGCGGTTCGGTGCGCGTGGATTTCAAAAAACGATTGAGCGCATTTTTGCCAACTATTTTCCGACCCAGGGGCGTACCAGAGCAAACTCATACTGGGGTTTCCGTTTCCCCGCTGAGGCACCAAAGCACTACTGGGATTTCGGAACGCATGTTGATTGTATGATCGAAGGCCCTCGTCTCGCTAATCCCGTTCCCCACTGGCGTGCGATGGTGAATCTCCTACCAACAAGTGTTGAAGTGAAAGTTGAAAATGCCAAAACGAATCCCGAAGGCGACCTCGCCCACGAAAGCGGCTTCGGCCACCGACGATAGTCAGTATCTCGAGTTCCTCTCATCACTGAAGCTAATAGGGATGGGACTGAAGAGGAGTTCCTCTGTGCTCCAGCGTGATGTGTTGTGGGAACTGAGCAAAAACGGTCAGCCTGGGTGCAACTTCTCGGAACAGTACAAGCCTACAGAAATCGGTGAAGGGTTCTTTGAGGCAGAAGGACGGTTCGAAATAACGATCGCCGATGGCGAGCGGCAGGCGCTAAAGATCGAGTGCACATTCGAAGTCCACATGCACGCCCAAAAACCCGTCATACCCGAAATGGCAAAACGCTTCTCAGAATCTGATCTTCGATTTGTTCTTTTACCATACGCCAGATTTTTCGTCAGCAACATGACGGGTCAAATGCAGATCCCGCCAATCGTGCTGCCGTTAGCCACTGCCATGGGGAAAGCCCGGCCGCAATCGAAGCGAGATCAGTAGGACTGATTCAGATCGTCCCTGCGCTCCTTGGTAGCAACGGTGGTAGCAACGCGGATAGATTTTCGTCCATCTCCGTGGAAATAGCGAAATGGGCGCCGATGAAAATAACGTAATCGTCCGGCGAACCCATCTTCCGTTTTCTGACCTCCGGCGCCATATTCCTTGGTGACAGCAAGCTGGCTCGACGTGTCTGCGTTGAGCCGCAAGTCCAGGAGGTGTCGATGAAATCGAAAAAGCAGGA
>JAJYKC010000324.1 GCA_021788955.1 Acidobacteriota bacterium | reverse complement strand
CGGCGAGATGAAGCACGGGCCGAACGCGCTCATCGACGAAAGTCTCCCCGTCGTGGTGCTGGCCACACGCGACCCGGAGAGCGCCGAGAGCCACTTGCGCTACGAGAAAACGCTCTCCAATATCCAGGAAGTGAAAGCGCGCAGCGGCATCGTCATCGCGGTGGCGTGCGAAGAAGACCGGGAAGCGATGGCCCGCATCGCAGACCATGTCATCGCCGTTCCATCGACGTCGGAACTGCTTCTGCCGGTGCTGGAAATCATGCCCCTGCAACTACTCGCCTATCACATCGCCGTGCGGCGCGGCTGCGACGTCGACCAGCCGCGCAATCTCGCCAAGAGCGTGACCGTCGAATGAACCAGCTCACGCATCAACTTCTGATCTCGACCCGCGGCAAGGGTCTGTATGAGATCACCCCCGACATCGAGAAGTGGCTTACCGGCATCCAGGCCCAGACCGGCCTGCTCACGGTTTTCTGCCGCCATTCCTCGGCCTCGCTCGTTATTCAGGAAAACGCCGACCCCGACGTCCGCAGCGACATGGCCGATTACTTCGAGCGCCTTGTTCCCACGGACACGGCGCTCTACCGGCACACCTCCGAAGGCCCGGACGATATGACCTCGCACATCCGCTCGGCGCTCACCAACACTTCGCTGACGATTCCCCTCCACCAGGGGCGTCTCGCCCTCGGCGTCTGGCAGGGCGTCTACCTTTTCGAACATCGCACCGCGCCCCACCGCCGAAACGTCGTGCTGCACATGATGTACGAGTAAACGCGCTGGAGCCGATGCCCACGATCACCGTTGGCCATCGACGACGCAGCCATCGGCTTGACCCTGGCCGATAGCCCCGGAATTGACTCCATTCCGAACCGGACCATCCGGCAGGGCGCACTTATCCGAGCCCACCAGCCCGGCAAAACCTGCCGCGGGCGACATCCAACGCGGCGACCCTGCTGAGTGCGTTTCCGGCGATCGCAACCCGGCCTGCCCCGCTTACGATGCACTGGCCGTGCCGGCGAGCTGCCGGCGGCAAGCAGGCAGGCCGGCGGAAAGATTCACGTCTTCCGGCTGGCCCGCGCTCGAGCGGAGGGGCGGGACCGGAGCCTTACTGGTAATATCGCCGGTCGCGCCGTAGGTAGGCCGGAACATCGAGTTCATCGAGCGGTAACGGCGGCTCGATCGCCGCATCCCGCGGGGCCTCTTCCGGGGCGGCTGCCGCAGGTTCGGGCGCCGCGGGCTCGACCGGAGGCGCCGGCACGCTCAGCGAAGCGGCCAGTGACGCCGCGGCGGCGGCGACCCGCGGCGGTTCGGAGGAGGCCGTCGTGCGCGCGCCGGCGCGGTTGATTACCGGAAGATTCTCGCGCTCGAAGCCGGTGGCGATGACGGTCACCTTCACCTTGTCTTCCATGCCGTCGGCCATCACGACGCCGAAGTTGATCTGCACGTCGTCGTTCTCGGTGGCCTTGCGGATCAGGCTGCAGGCTTCGTTCACCTCATACAGGCTGAGCTTGTTCGAAGCGGTGATGTTGATGAGCACGCCGCGCGCGCCCTTGACGCCGCCTTCTTCCATCAGAGCGGAGCTGATTGCCTGCCGCGCCGCTTCCACCGCCGCCTTCGGACCCGACGCCGTCGCCGTGCCCATCATGGCGTAGCCCATGCCGAGCATGATGGCGCGGATGTCGGAGAAGTCCCGATTGATGAGGCCGGGCGTGGTGATGATGTCGGCGATGCCCTGCACCGCCTGGCGCAGCACGTCGTCCGCCATGCGGAATGCGTCGTAAAAACTGGTCTCCGGACCGGCGAGTTCGAGCAGCCGGTAGTTCGGGATGGTGATGACCGTGTCGACGGTGGCGGCGAGTTCAGCCAGTCCGCGTTCGGCCTGCTTCATGCGGCGCGGGCCTTCGAAGCTGAACGGCTTGGTGACGACGGCGACGGTGAGCGCGTTGAGTTCCTTGGCGAGGGAGGCAACCACCGGCGCGGCGCCGGTTCCTGTGCCGCCTCCCAGACCCGCCGTGACGAACACCATGTCGGAACCTTCGAGAATCTCGATAATCCGCTCGGTGTCCTCGAGCGCCGCCTGCCGGCCGACACTCGGGTCCGAGCCCGCGCCAAGCCCGTTGGTGATTTTCGGGCCGATGGCCAGCTTGTTGGGTACCGGGCACGCATTGAGCGCTTGGCTATCGGTGTTCAGAGCGTAGAACTCCACGCCCGACATCCCCTCATTCACCATGCGGGTCACCGCGTTGGAGCCGCCGCCACCCACGCCGATCACCTTGATCCGCGTGCCGAGCAGCGCCTCATCCTGGATCGCGAATTTCAGAGCATCCATCTCCGCCGTCTTCCTTTCTCGCTTAACGCGTCACCAAACCCATCAGCCCCGACGCCTTCGGGCGGGGCGCGGCGCGCATCTTGATCCGCGCCGAATACATTGCCAGGCCCGCCGCCGTGGTCCACGACGGGCTATTCAGTTCATCCGGCCAATCCTCGATCCCCGTAGCGAGGCCGTTTCGGGCCGGAAGATTCAACGTCCGTTCGGCGAGGTCGCACATGCCGGCCAGCATCGCTCCGCCGCCGGTCAGGAGCACGCCTTCGAGTAACCCTTGCACCTTTCCGATCGCTTCGAGTTCCTTGCGCACGAAGTGAAACAACTGCTCGGCGCGCGCTTCCAGAATGTCGTTGAGTTGCCGGCGGGGCGCCTCGCGGGTGGGCCGGCCCTCGGCCGAAGGCACTTCGAGCAGGCTATTATCGCCGGTCAGGCCCACCATGGCGCAGCCGTATTCGCGCTTCAGCCGCTCGGCGTCGCCCCAGGAAATCGTCAGGCCATAGGCGGCGTCGCGTGTCATATGATCGCCCGAAACAGCGAGGCTCTTGGCCAGCAGCAGCGCGTCGCCCTCGTACGCCACGATTTCACTCGACTCGCGGCCGATGTTCAACAGGAGTACGCCGCGAAGGCGCTCCTCCGGCAGCACCGACGCGTAGGCCGCCGCGATCGCTTCATGCACCGTGTCTTCCACCGAAAAATGCGCGTTGTGGATCGCCTGCAGCAGCGTCTCGTGTTCTTCCTTGCCCGCCGTGACCACGTGAACGTTCGCGTCGATGCGCGTGCACGTCGCGCCTTTCGGGTAGCGATGGAAGGCCCGGCCGTCGAGCGTGAAGTCCTGCGGAAACACATGCAGAAGGCAGCGGTTGGTTTCCAGATGCACGTCCGAAGCCAGCTCCACCGCGTAAGACAGATCCTCGGCGGTCACCTGGTGCGGCCGTTTGAATTTGCAGGTGCCGAAGTTGTCGAAACCCAGCACGCTCGAACCGGCGCCGGCCGTCACCGAATCGACGGTGACGCGTCCTGCCTGTTCCACCTGCTGGACGGCGCCCTGGATGCAGACGCTCAACGCGTCGGCGTCCTGAATTCGCCCGCGGTTCCAACCGATCGACTCGACCTCGCCCGCCGCGACGAAGCGAAGGCTGGAGTCGTGCAGCTCCAGCGCCACCGAGCGCGTGTATGCGCTGCCAGCATCCAGCCCAACCGCCAACGTGCGTTTACTTGCCATCGGGTGCATCTCCTACCGCGGTAATCCGGTCTTCCAGCCGCAGGTCGAGCGTCGTAGCCCACGGGGTGCGGCCGCGAATCTCGGCGTAATGATCGAGGAAATTCCGCACACGCGCCGCAAAATCCCCGTCGCCCAGAATCAGGAGAAATGTCTGGTCGCGCACCTTCATGCGGATCTTGAGGTTATCGAGGTCGCTGACGTCCACTTCCGAGATCCCGTTGCCGACGGACCCGAGATCGCGCAGAAGGCGGACCATGCGGCGCACGCGCGTGCCGCGCATCGTCTGGCTCTCAGCCGGATTCACGCCGCGCAGCACCGGCAGATCGAACCTCGCCTTCGGGGGCGTATCGAGGATCACACCGTCGGCGTCGATCAAGGCGAACCGCGATAGCAGCCCGGCCGGAATCTCGACAAAGGCAGCCGGCTGGCGCTCCACGATATGAACCACGACGCGGTCCGGCCAGACGCGCTGCACGGTCGCATCGCGAACCCAACTCAGGCACAGCAGCGCGTTGCGGCGGCCGGTGAGCGGAAGAAGATAAATGCTCCGGCCATAGTCGGGCGCGAACACGTTGCGGACCTGCGCCGGCGAGGCGAATCGTGTTCCTTCTATCGTCAGGTTCGGGCTGGCCTCGCCGTAGTCGGGCGGGCCGGGCAGGGCGAATCGCGGGTCGCGAATCAGGAACTGCTCCGCGCGCTCCAGCCCGAAATAGGCCGCTGCGAGGGTGAACGAACTCAGCACAATGATCGCCGCGGCGCGAAGCAGGGGCCCGATATTTTTCTTTGAGGCGGACTTTGCCGGGGATTTCGCGGTTTCGGCGGCCATCTCAGTTCCCTCCCGCGGGGCCGGCCGGCACACGCAACCGGTCAAGCAAACGCTCTCCGGCCTGCCACACATTCCCCGCGCCGAGCGTCAGCACCAGATCGCCCGGCCGCGCCAAATCGGCCGCTCGCGCCACCGCATCGTCGATGCCGGGCGTGTATTCGGCCGAGCGATGACCGTACTTCACGATCTTCTCCACCA
>JAJYKC010000323.1 GCA_021788955.1 Acidobacteriota bacterium | reverse complement strand
GATCTCCAGCCCGCTCTCCTGGCGCAACTCCTCCACATACCCTGGGTACAGATCGAGGCTTTCCAGCGCCAGCTCCGTCCACTGCGACTGCCGGAGAAACTCGCTGCCGGGAGCCAGCATGCCCGCCCCTGCCCAACTGGCTTCGCCTCCGACCCGTCCGGAATCAAACAATCGCACCGATGCGCCGGCCTGCGCCAGACGCCACGCGATCGAGGCGCCGATCAGACCCGCGCCCGCTATAGTAATGGGTTTTGCCGAAATCACCCTTCAATCTAGCAAAGCCCCCGTCTACCCGCGCAACCAAACCATCTCATTTCGTTTCATAATTAGGCGATGTATCGCTATCTGCTGCACAACGGGCGCGTGCAGGAGGCCTCCGAGCGAAGCCTCTCGGCGGGCCAGACCGGCGTCATGAACGGCTGGGGCGTCTTCTCCACCATTCGCGTCTGCGAAGGCACTCTCTTCGCCTGGCCGCGCCACTGGGCGCGCATGCGTCGGGACGCGGCGCTACTGCACGTACCCTTCCCCGGCAACGAAACGGCCGTTCTCGCCGCGCTTCAATCCCTTATCGAAGCCAATCAGGCGCCGGAGGCCACCCTCCGCCTCGTCGTCGTCCGCAATCGCGGTGGGCTGTTCGAAGGCCCCCTCATCGAACGCGACTTCGACTGGTTCGCCTTCCTCGCACCCATCACCGAATGGGCCGCCACCGCCCGCCTTGGCGTCAAACACAACGCCCGCCACGCGGCCAACGAATTCTCGGGCGTCAAAGTCTGCTCCTGGGCCTTCAACCTCACCTGGTACGAAGAAGCGCACGCCCGCGGCTTCGACGAAGTCGTCCTCCTCAACGAACGCGGCGAAGTGAGCGAATGCACCTCGGCGAATCTTTTCGCCATCTTCGGCGATGTCGCCGCCACTCCACCGCTCGGCTCCGGATGCCTGCCCGGCGTCACCCGCGCCCTGCTGCTCGAAGAAGCGCGAGTCCCCGGCATTCGCGTCGAAGAGCGAACCCTCCGCCTCGAAGACCTCGAACGCGCCGACGCCGTCTTCATGACCTCCTCCACCCGCGATGTGATGCCCGTCTCCTCCATCGACGGCCTCCACATCGGACAATCGCTCACCGTAGCCCACGCCCTCGGCGACGAGCTGCGACGACTTCGCCGTCAATGGGTGGAAGACCACACCGCCCGCGCCGCCCGCTGAGTGCCTCCATGCCCGCCACCTCTGGATCCTGCCCGTTTTGCGGAAGCTTGCGCATCAGTTTGTCGCGCCGTCGCGGGCTACGTGAGCATCTCCTCGGTTTCGTCGGCGTGGCGATGTGCCGCTGCCGCCGCTGCGACAAGCGTTTTTCCGTCCACCCCTACCATTGGTCAGCCTGGTATTACACGCATTGCCCGAAGTGTTGGGGCACGGACCTCAGCCCCTACAACGAGAAGTTCGTGCGGCCCCGCCGCTGGCACCGGTTCAAAATGCTGCTCGGCGCTCAGCCGTGCTTCTGCAACACCTGCCGCTGGAACTTCGCCAGTTTCCGGCCGCGCCAGTCGCGTCAACAGCCGCTCGCCGAAGGCGTGCGCGCCGACGATTAGCCCTCCCGCGCCTTCTCAGTCCGCGGCCGGCGGGATGTTCTGGTTCACCCGGAAAAGATTGTCCGGGTCGTACTTCCGCTTAATCTGTGCGAGCCGCGCGAAATTGCCGCGATAGCTCGTGGCGATCCGCTCGCTTCCTTCCTCCATCAAAAAGTTGACGTAGGACCCGCCGGCCGAGTGCGGATGCAGCGCTTCCCAATAAGCGCGAACCCATTCGCGATACTGCGGCATCGGCGCCGGGTCGCCGCTCACCGCGCCGATGATGTGCGTAAGCTGCGCATCCCTGTAAGCAAACGCGGTCGCATCCGCTGCCACATCGTGCACCGCTCCGTTCAGCGGGTAGACGTGCATCACCGAGTTCACCGTGGGAATCTGCGGGCCGTAGCGGGCGTGAGCGGCGATCGCCGGTCCGTTGAGGCGATTCACCATGTCCGCCTTCCAGTAGTGATGCAGACCATGCGGCATCAGGCCGTCGAACATCGCCTGCACCGCCGGATACGGCGCCGGATGGCCGATCGAGAACACCGGCGGCCCAACCTCGCGCAGCGGCCGCACCAGGTTCGCCCCCTCCTCCGGATCCGAGCAGACGCTGACAATCCCGCACACCGTCGTGCCGTGTAGCCCCTCCGGGAACGGCGGCGCCGGCGGCACAATCAGGTACGCGAAAAACGAACTCAGCTCCCGTGGCGCCGCGGCAATGAAATCACCGTAGAACTTCAACACGTCGGGCCCTTGCTCGACCGGATACAGAATCGGCTCCACGTACACCATGCTCACCGGATACAGCCGGAACTCGAACGACGTAACAACGCCGAAATTACCGCCGCCCCCGCGGATCGCCCAGAAAAGATCCGGGTTCTCTTTCTCCGACGCGGTCACAAAGCGCCCGTCCGCCGTGACAACATCGGCCGAGATCAGGTTGTCGCACACCATCCCATAGCGCCGGGTGAGATGGCCGAACCCGCCACCGAGCGTGAGTCCTGCCACGCCCGTCGTCGAGATCAGGCCGCCGGGCGTAGCCAGGCCGAACGCGTGCGTGGCGTGGTCGAAGTCGCCCCACGTGCACCCCGCCTGCACGCGGGCAACCCGCCGCGCCGGATCGACGTGGATGCCCTTCATTGTCCCCAGGTCGATCACCAGCCCGTTGTCCCACGTGCCAAATCCCGGTACGCTGTGGCTGCCTCCGCGGATCGCGGGCGGCAACCCCTCCTCGCGCGCGAAGTTCACGCAGTGAATCACGTCCGCGACGTCCGCGCACCGCGCAATCAGCCGCGGCCGCCGGTCGATCATCGCGTTATACACGCGCCGGGCCGGGTCATACCCCGCATCGGCGGGGCCGATCAGCGGACCCCGCAACGCCGAGCGAAAAGCCGTAATCGCCCGATCGTCAGGCCCGGCCGCGCCTATTGCAACTCCAGAGGTTCCCATACAAATTCCTTTCCACGAAACAGTACAGTCCGGAGTCTCGCCCAGCGCGCGCCCAAAGTCAACCGGGTCACTGGTGAAATACACCGCGCGCACGAATCTCCCATAATGAAGCGATGGAACGCGAACAGGCTTGGGAATTGTTGTGCGAGTACACGAAGTCCGACAGCTTGCGCCGCCACGCGCTCGCCGTCGAGGCATGCGTCGTCGCCTACGCGCGCAAGCTCGGCGAAGACGAAACCCAGTGGTCCGTCACAGCCCTGCTCCATGACTTCGACTACGAGATTCACCCCGAAGCGCCCGATCACCCGATGAAAGGCGAACCCATCCTAGCCGAACGCGGCGTCGATGCAGCCATCCGCCGCGCCATCCTTTCGCACGCCAACTACAGCGGCGTCCCGCGCGAAACCCCGCTCGAGAAAATCCTCTTCGCCTGCGACGAACTCGCTGGCTTCCTCACCGCCTGCTCCTACGTCAAACCCGGCCGAAGCATCCACGAAGTGGACGGAAAATCGGTGCGGAAAAAGCTCAAGGATAAAGCCTTCGCCCGCAGCGTCAGCCGCGACGACATCCTCAACGGAGCCTCCGCCCTCGGCGTCGACCTCGATGAACACATCGCCTTCTGCATCGAAGCCATGAAGCAGCGAGCCGCCGACTTAGGCCTCGCCGGCACAGCCAACACCGCGGGCGCCTCCGGGAACGGATGATACAATCGCCCTGGAAGCTAGTCTTGGCCGGTGCTGGGCCTGGTCTTCAAAACCAGCGTGCGGTGCGTCAGCGCCGCGGTGGGTTCGACTCCCACTAGCTTCCGCCACCGCCGCACTCAGGTTGCCCCGCGCCTGCACATTACGTCGAGTTTCGGTATCCTGCCCAGTCGTGTCATACAAGAAAGGGAGATCCCGATGAACAATCCAATGGGCGCCACGAAATGGATGTATGGATTATTGCCCCTGCTGCTGCTTCTCAACCGGAGCGCCGCGGAGCCACAAACGGGAGCGGACAACCCGGTCCTCACCGCGGTCGCCGACATTCCCATGCCCGGTCCCGCTGTCCGCTTCGACTACCAGTCCCTCGACCCCGCCTCCGGCCTCCTCTACATCTCGCACATGAACGCAGACCACCTCGTCGTCTTCGACATGCGCGCGCGGAAGGTCGTTGCCGACCTCCCCGGCTTCAACAGCGTCCACGGCGTCCTCGTCGTGCCCCAACTTCACCGCGTCTACGCCTCGGCCACCGGCCGGCATCAGGTCCTCGCCGTCGATACACCCTCGCTCAAAATCCTGGGCGGCGCCGGACCCATCGACTACCCGGACGGCATCGCCTACGCGCCGCAGCAAGACCGCGTCTTTGTCTCCGACGAACACGGCGGTGTCGACGCCGTCATCGACGCCCACACCAACCGCCTCATCGCCAAAGTTCCCCTCGGCGGCGGGGCGGGCAACACCGTATACGACCCTCGAGCCGGCAACATCCTCGTCGCCGTCCATCACCTTGACCAGCTCGTCACCATCGACCCCGCCCGCGCCGTCATCACCCATCGCCTCTCCCTGCCCGGCATCGCCAAC
>JAJYKC010000322.1 GCA_021788955.1 Acidobacteriota bacterium | reverse complement strand
CAAGGGATCGGAGATTGACCGCGCCCTGATCCGCCTGTTCACTGCCCGTTTCCGCCTCGGTATGTTCGACCCGCCCGAGCGCGTTCCGTTCTCCTCCATTGGCCTCGACCAACTCGACTCCCCGGCCCACCGCCAGGCGGCTCTCGACGCCGCCCGCGAATCCCTCGTCTTACTCAAGAACAACGGCGTACTTCCCTTCGGTCCCAATGTGCATAACATCGCCGTCATCGGCCCCGGCGCCAATGACCCCGACGCCATGCTGGGCAATTACAACGGCTTCCCGTCCCATATCGTCACGCCGCTTGAAGGCATTGAGGCCCAGTTCGGCGACGCCGTCCACTTTGCCCAGGGCAGCATGTACACCACGCAATCCAGTGCGCTCGTCCCTCCCTCGGTGCTTACCGATCCCGAAGGCCACAACGGTCTCTTTGCCGAATACTTCCCCACAGCGGATCTATCGGGATCCGCCGCCGTCCACCGCACCGAGCCGCAGGTCTACTTCCTTCACGACATGCACGACCCGGCCCTGGTACAGGCCCTTCCTGCCGAAGCGTTCTCCGCCCGCTGGACCGGCAATCTCAAAGTCGCCCGCGGTGGCGCTTACGAACTCGGCTTCCTTCGTCTCCGCTGCGGCGACTGCAAGGGAACCGATGCCGCTCGGCTCTATGTGGGCGATAACTTGGTCGCCGAGGACAAAGTACCGACGCGCTGGAATCCCCGCCCCACCCAAGGCACAATAACTCTCGAGGCCGGCCGGACGTATCCGGTCCGTCTCGAATACTCCCAGCACGGCGGCGCCGGCGGTATCGAACTGATCTGGACTCCTCCCGCCGATGCCCTCCTCGACGAGGCCGCCGAAGTGGCTCGGGCCTCCGAAGCCGCAGTCGTATTCGTCGGCCTGAATTCCGACCTGGAAGGGGAGGAGATGCACAACAACATCCCCGGCTTCCTCGGCGGAGACCGCACATCCATCAGCCTGCCCGAGCCTCAGCAAAAGCTCCTTACAGCCCTCCAAGCGACAGGCAAACCACTCGTTGTCGTTCTCATGAGCGGCAGCGCCGTCGAGTTAAACGACGCCCAGCAGCACGCCTCCGCGATCCTGGCCGCCTGGTACGGAGGACAGGCCGGAGGCGCCGCCATCGCCCGGGCCCTCGCCGGCGTCGACAACCCTGGCGGGCGTCTGCCTGTCACGTTCTACCGCTCGCTCGATCAACTTCCGCCCTTCGACGACTACTCGATGAAGGGCCGCACCTATCGCTACCTCAGTTCAGATCCGCTTTATCCGTTCGGCTATGGTCTGAGTTATTCGAAGTTCAGTTATTCGGCCCTGACGATTCGCCGCACCTCGCGTGGGTCGATCGAAGCTTCGGCGATGGTGACCAACCAGTCCGACCGCGCCGGCGACGAAGTCACCCAACTCTACGTCTCCGGCCCGCAGGGTCCCGGCGCGCCTTACCGCGAATTGAAGGGCTTCGAGCGCCTTCATCTCGCTCCGGGCGAAACCCGCACCGTGACCTTTACGATCCCGGCCCGCGAGCTTCCCCGAGGCCGTCTGCGCATCACGATCGGCGGCGGCCAACCGCTCCCGGAATTCCCCGGCATCGCCTACGTCCAGGCAATGCTGTAGACGGGCCGGGCTGTCTAGGTAAGGCCTCGGATCGCCTCGCCCGCGCCGGATAAATTACCGAGTCGCATCTCGGAATACTTCCGCGACAGGATCACGCCATCGGACCCGGCGCGAAACGCCGCAACCACGGCATCTCTCGTCCCGCGCGGAGTGCACTTACTATGCCCCGCCGCCGTTGGAATATCGATATCGATCCCCGGCCAAAGCTTCGTTTTGGCGCCTGTCAGACCTTCCCGCGCCCGCTTTGCCTCCCGGTAAACATAGTCGCTCGAAAATCCGGTAGCTGCCAGCCTCGCGTAATCCGGCTCTTTCCCGTAACCGAGCACCCGGTAGTGAAACTCCAGTAACTCCTGTTTCGGCACATCGCCGTACTGGTTCTGGCTAACGCTGTCGATGTAAGACACCATCCGCTCTCCCGCCACGTTGTGGTACATGACCATCTTCAAAAAGTCCGAATGCGGCGCAATTCGCGCCAGATCCTGCTCAGCCCGGTAGATCGGCGAGAACGAATTGTTATGCCAGATATGCCAGCCCACCCCCATCGACGGATTGATGGACTTCACCTTCTCGTAGATGGCCTGATACGTCTCGCGCAGGCTGTCGTGCCACAGGTTCTCCCAAGCCAGTAGTTCCGGATAACGCAGCATGAGCCGCCACAACTCGACATAATATCCATCCACGGGCCGCTCGCCCGCCCGGCCTGCGCGCACAAACTTCTCCAACTCGCCGAATCCCTCCACCGCGCGGTCCACCACTATCCCTCGCTGCGTGGCCTTCCTCCGGCAGAACTCGCAAAAACACGTCACCCGGCCGGGATCCGACGATCGCCCTCCAGCCCTCGAACCCAGCGCATTCGCAAATGCGCCCTGCCGCTCGGAGCCCCACATGATCCCGTCCAGTTCCCAGGAACGCGTGTAGTCCTCCACCACTCCCAGCAGAAAATTGCGGTAGCCCGGATTGTTCAGACAAAGCGTCGCCGCGTTGCGCCCGTGCAAGTCCTTCTCCTGGACCTGCTCGACGCCGGCCACGTCCGTCCGGAACACATCCTCGAACCACGCCAGGTTCTTCATCCCGCGTTTGCGAGACGCAGGCAGTACTTCAGCGAACAAGTCGAACGAACCCAAGTCCGGGGCACGAAAATCTTTGAGAGGCGTATCGCGAAAGAATTGCGGATGCACGGCGGTGTAACTGCCGCCGTGAAACGTCCCGGTGTCGTACTCCTGTTTACCGTGATCCGGAAGCGGCTGACCCGGCACCTGCCGTCCCGCGATTCCTCTGCCATAGGTGAACGATGCCAGAAACAGGGTGTTCACTCCGCCGCGTTCCTGTACGATATCCAGCACCCGCTCGACACCCTCGTCGACAAAAGACACTGCGCCGATTTGAATGCCGATCATTTTTTCTTTCGCCGCCGGCGCCGCATCCGCTCGTGCCGCGGACGCCATCAGCGCCGCCGTTCCGGCGACAAGTTCTCGCCGCGTCAGTTTCTCTGTGGGCTGCTCGTGCCCGGCCGCTCCGTCCTGAACCATTTCCCCATTATGCGTCCGGATCCCGGCCCCCACTCACACAGCCGATTGGACCGCCACCGGCCGGTCGAAAAGTGACAGCACCAACCCGGTCGCAACAACCACAACACAACCGATCACGTTGAACCACAGAAAGGAAATATGCGTGAAGAACTCCGCGTAGAAGATCGCTGCCTCGCCCACCAGCATTCCGTAGAACGCGCCCCGGGAGCCCACACGCTTGAAGAAAAATGCAAGCACGAAAACGCCCAACAGCCCCCCGTAAAACAGCGAACCAACCAGATTCACCGCCTCGATCAACGCCCCGAAATTCCGCCCGAAACTCGCGAACCCGATCGCATAGGCGCCCCAGAACAGCGTAGCCAGCCGCGATGCGAACACATAATGCTTGTCCGCTCCGCCCGCGTAGATGTGCCGCCTGTAAATATCGATAATCGTCACCGTGGCCAGGGAGTTTATCTCGCCGGATGTGGACGACATCGCCGCCGAGAAGATCACCGCTACGATCAGGCCCACAAGACCAACGGGCAGATAGTGTGTCACGAAGGACAGAAAGATGAAGTTCGTGTCATTGCTCTCCCCGGCCAAATGCAGCGCCTTCGTCCGCGCCGTCTCGAACTTGACTTCCGCTCCGCGATATCCGGCGGCACTCGCGGCCCTCGCCGTGGCGTCGCCCGAACGCTCCGCCGCCAGATACGCCCGCGCCGCCGTTTCCCGCGCCTGAAACGCCGCATCGTACTCCTGCTTCACCTGCGGATACTCCGCTTTCTTTTCGATGCTCCGTAACTCGGCCGGATGAAACAGCATCGGCGGTTTCTGAAACTGGAAGAACACGAACACCATCGCGCCGATGAACAGAATGAAAAACTGCATCGGGATCTTCGCCATCGCGTTCAAAATGAGGCTCAACCGGCTCTGCGCGATCGACCGCCCGGTCAAGTACCGCTGCACCTGGCTCTGGTCGCAGCCAAAGTAGGCGAGCGCCAGAAACATCCCCCCAATCAACCCGCTCCACACGTTATACCGGTCGTCGAAGTTGAAATGCGTCGTCACCGCGTTCAGCCGTCCCGAAGCGCCCGCCAGGTGCAATGCATCGGCGAACGACACATCGTGCGGCATCAGGTGCACCGCCATGAAAAGTGCTACGACCAGCGAACACAGGATCAGCGTCATCTGCTGTACGTCGGCCCATGTGACTGCCTTGATCCCGCCCACCGTGGTATACAGCACCACGAGTCCGCCCATCAGCACCGTCGTCCAATGGTCGCTCCACCCAAGCACCACCGACAGCACAACCGCCGGCGCATAAAGCGACAAACCCGCGCCAAGCCCCCTCTGGATCAGGAAAACAGCGCTCGCCAGCGCTCGTGTCTTCGAATCGAACCGCCGCTCGAGAAACTCGTAGGCTGTATAAACGTTGGC
>JAJYKC010000321.1 GCA_021788955.1 Acidobacteriota bacterium | reverse complement strand
CCACCCATCGCCCGCCCCAGCGATCCATCGTCACCACCGGCGCGCTGCGCTTCTCCCCGCGCCCGTCTTCGAGATATCCCAAACCCTTCAGCCGCCCTTCCAGCACAAACACCCGCTGCGCGCGCACCGCTGGCGCGGGCCAGAACTGATATCCGTCGCGCCAGGAAAATCTCTCGCCCTCCTCCGGGGCAACGTAAGAATTTACGATGCCCAAAGCGCGTTCCTCTCCATCCACGGCCTCGCCCATGCGGAACGTCGTGCCGTCCGCTCTTACCGGCACACGAAACGGCCGCCCGCCCACAACCAGCAGGTTCCCGCCCCGGCGCAGATAAGCCGACACCGCGCCCCACGCCTCAACCGGAAACGCGGAGCCATACGGCATCACCAGCAAATCCACGCCCTCCAGCGCACCGCTTCCCGCAAGAGCCGTCACGCCGGAAAAGTCCGTCTTGTCCGCCCTCAGAGCCGTCTCAAGCGTTCCCCGCGCCACCGCGGCGCTCTCTGCCTGCGGGAACCCATCCTGCCAGAAGACCACCGTCCGCCCCAGCGCGGCTGGCGCGGCGGCGGCCACCACCACCAACGCCGCTATCAGCCTCACGTGAACCTCCTCACCGTGTCAGAAGTAGAGCTTTGCAGCCAACTGAATCTGCCGCGCCGGCACACCCAGTGACGTGATCGTACCGAATGCGCTCCCGCTTTGTATGTTTGTGTTCGGCCCGCCCCATTGCGGATGGTTCAGCGAGTTGAACTCCTCGATGCGGAACTGCACATTGTAGCGGCCGTCCTTTCCGAAGTAGTTATTCTTAAAAAGGGAAACGTCCGCGTCTTCAATGCCGGGATTCCGGACGTCCGGCAGCGTCCGGCTCGTATTGCCGAATGTAAACGGCGGCGGCTGGTAAAACACACCCGTGTTGAACCATTTCGCAATCGTGGGATTATTCAGCTTTGCGCTGTGTCCGGTATTGTCGGGCGTCTGGTTCAGCGCGAAAATTCCCGTCTCGTTGATCGCCCCGCTCAGCACAATCGGCGTTCCGTCCTGGAATGTCAGGATTCCGTTCACCTGCCAGCCGTCCACCAGTGCGTTGACAACCCGCCCCGAGCTGTTCAGGTACTTCTTCCCCCGCCCAAACGGCAGATCGTAAACGAAACTCGTCACCAAGCTCCTGCTCACGTCCTGCGGCGAAACCGCCCACTCCAGGCGGCCGTCGTACTGGTTGATATAAGTCCCGCTCGTCGGTCCCAGGTACGTCACCGCCGCCGCCGAGTTATCCATCATCTTCGCTCCCGTGAATGAAGCCAGGAACGTCAGCCCGTTCGAAAACTGCTTGTTCAGCCGGATCGTAAGACCGTTATAGTACGAATCCGCGCCGGGTTTCCGGAAGCTCATCACGCCGTTGTACTGTGGATACGGCCTCAGCAGATAGTTGTACGACACAGTCTTTTGATCGAGCGGAGAGCCCGGCGTGTTAATCAGCCCATAAAACGGATTCGCCACTTGTTGATACAACTGGTTCCCCAGCGCCATGTAACTCGGGTTCAACTGCGAATAGGGCACCCCCGGATCTCCGTTCACCAGAAACAGCCCGCGATTTCCCAGATAACCCACTTCCAGCGTCATGCTTCCCGGCAACGCCTGCTGGATGTTGACATTCCACTGAATCGAGTACGGGTTGCGATAAGAATCGAAAAACGACTCTCCGATGCCCTGGCCGATGTTTGTCCCCGTGCCCGCCGAAGTGCCCGGCGGGAGGAAGTACCCCGTCGGAAACGGATTCTGAAGATAGGCCAGGACCGTCTGCTGGTTGTTCGCAGTAGGTAGCATCTGCGTGCTCGCGGTGAATCCCTGCATCCCCTGCGCGCCGGTGGTTCCCGACGCTTCCAGCGCCGAAGGATCGTACACAATCCCGAACCCGGTACGGATCACCGTGTTCTTCACCGGATTCCACGCAATCCCCATCCGCGGCCCCAGGTCCAGCCACTGCGTCGGCCCCTGCGCCCGTCCGTAAGCGCCCGTGCTCCCCGCAAACAGCATCTGCCCCATCAACTGGTCGCAATAGAGACACGCGTTCCCTGGCACTTGCCCTTGCAGCGGCGAAGGCAATGACGGATTCCAATAGGACAAGCGATTGTATCGCTCCGTTCGCGGAAACTCCGTTTCCCACCGTAAGCCAAGGTTCACCGTCAGCGTGTTCGATACTTTCCATTCGTCCTGAATGTACCAGCCCATATAGTCGCTGGCGTCCGCCGCCGTCGGCTCTTCCGTGATCTGTCCGGAACTCGCTAGCCCGAGCAGGAACGAAGCGTAAGCCGATCCCGTGCCGTTCGCCGCGTTCAACACTTGCTGCGTCCAGGTCTGATCGAAGTTAAAATCGCCGGCCGGAAATCCGTACTGGCTGAAGTTGATGAAAAACTTCCGGTACTCGCCGCCGAACTTCAACGTGTGCCGGTTAAATACCTTCGTGAGATTCGCAATCACGTCGTGCGACGACGGATTCTCAATCAGCGGCACATACCCCGAATTGCCCAGGCCCGCTCCCGTCGAAAAGGCAAAGCGGGGAAATACCAGCGCTCGCTGTTGCGCCAGGTCCGTCAGCGAAGTCGGCAGCCCGAGGCCGGTCGTTGGATTGTATCCCTGGTCAAATGCGGTCCTCGTCACATAGGACCGGCTGAATCCGTAGCGCAGATCCAGCACCAGAGTCGGACTGAGCGTGATCGTGTGGTCCATCGAGGCGCTCCAGGCCCCTCCGTTCGACGGTCCGCCGCCTCCCTGCGAGGCCGCCGTGCCGTAGTCTTCGAACGGCGTGAAGTTATTCCAGTCGTGTGACATCCGCAGGAACATATGCCAGTTGTTGGTGAAGTTATGGTCGATCCGGCTGTCCCACTTATAGTCGTTGCTTGTCTGGTTTCCCACGGAAACAAAGTTATTCGTCAGCGCGCCCGTGGCGCCCGCATTCGGCTGGGGAAAGTAACTCATCGCTTTCACCGCCACCGGGTCGAACCTGTTGCTTGGTACGACGTTCCCCGGAAACGGCTGACGCACATACTGCCCGGTCGCCGGATTTACCTGAACCGTCAACGGATCGTAGATCGTGGTCCCGAGCCCCGAGAAATTTCCCGTCCGGAACGCGTCGAGAGGAACCGTGTCCGTCGCAATCGCCGCCGCCACCGAGTTCGTGCCCTGGAACCCGAAAAAGAAGAACGTGCGGTTGTGTCCGTCGTACGCCCCCGGAATGTCCACCGGCCCGCCCAACGTCCCGCCATATTGGTTCACGTAGGAGTTCGGTATCGAGTGCCCGGCCCGGTTGGCGAAGAAGTCGTTGGCGTTCAAAGCCGCATTCCGCGCGAACTCGAACAGGCCGCCATGAAATTCGTTCGTTCCGGTCTTTGTTACTAGGTTGATCACTCCGCCGCCAAATCGCCCGTACTCCGCGGCCAGGGAGTTTGTTTGCACGCTGAACTCCTCTACTGAATCCACAATCGGCGTGTAGGCGGCCGTAGTATTGCCTACATTGTTCTCCGGTAGGATATTGCTGATCCCATCGATTTGCTCTTCGTTGACCGCGTTTCGCGATCCGCCGATATGCGGCGTCGACGCGTTGCCTACGGTGCTCACCGACGGCACCAGCTCGGCCAACGCAAACGGATTCCGCCCGTTTAGCGGCAGGTCCAACACCATGTGCCGCCCCACCACTTGCCCCAGTGTCGACGTGTTGGTCTCGAGCGGAGTGGTCGCCGCCTCCACGCTGACCGATTGGCTCACCGCCCCAACCTCCAGCCTGAAATCGATCGACCGGTTCTGGCTCACGTCGATCCGCACGTTCTGCACCGTCTGCGTCGTAAAACCCTTCGCCTCCGCAGTCACCGTGTAGACGCCCGGCAGGACAAACGGCAGTACGTATCGGCCTGCCGCGTCTGTGGTAAGTTGGCGTTTCTCGTTCGTCGCCGTGTTTACAATCGTGATCGCCGCGCCGCTTACAGCGGCGCCGCTTTGATCGAGCACGGTGCCTTGCAGCGTTCCGGTCGGCGTCTGGGCGGAAGCGAAAGGTAGCAGACAGAGCAGAGTAACCGCGGCCGCGGCGGTGATTCGAGCAGACATGGTGTATTCTCCTGAGCGCCGGCGGGTCGGCTTCGGGTCCGTAATGCTATCCGCCCACCTGCGCGAACGTTGTACCATTCAGCGCCGGTTTCGGCGGAATGACAACGGAGCACACCGTAATACACCGGGAAACCTTCGGTATCCTGGTTACTTTTTGGAGGAAACAGGATTCGAAGGCGCCCACACGTGCCACGCCACCAACTCCGGCTGGGTGGCGCTGTTCCCAATCACCCGCGAGTGCAAAACAAGCTGCAGATCCTTTGTCTCCCACCCGGACGGCAGCCTCCGAAGGATCGCTCCAAAACGCTCCGGGTCCGAAAGCAGCGCTCCCGCGGCCTCGGTCCCGAACTGTTTCAGTCCTGCCGCTAACAGTAACGGCGCTCCTGTTAACGGGCTGTGTACGCGGCACAGCAGCATGTAATCTTCCGGTGACGATCCGTCTTGCTTCGCCGGTATCGTCCACTCCCGCCCGGCGGGAGTG
>JAJYKC010000320.1 GCA_021788955.1 Acidobacteriota bacterium | reverse complement strand
GGAGGTGGGGGGGGGGGACTGCGCCAGTAGGACCGCTGATAAAACTACAGCCACGCCCGATGCTTTTATCATCCGTTTCCTCCGTTACGGTTCCACATTTCGCGAAAAGCTAAGCGGAAATAAGATTATCCGGATATCTCGTTGGGCTGTCAAGTCTAATTCTGTTACTTTTCAGTTAATACTACTCTGTGCGCTGCCGGCGCCAACCCGGCCCGCGGAGGACCTTGCCGGGCAGGGCGCCAGTCATCTTTCCTTCGGAGATAACCGGCACGCCGTTCACGAATACATACTGCATGCCGGCGGCTAACTGGTTCGGCTGCGAGTAAGTGGCCGTGTCGTGGATCGTTGCGGGGTCGAAGACGACGATGTCGGCCCACATACCCTGCTTCAGCACGCCGCGGTCGGTGAGACGCATCCGTTGGGCGGGCAGAGCGCTGAACTTATGAATCGCTTCTTCGAGAGTAAGTAAGTGCTGCTCGCGGACATATTTTCGAAGAACGCGCGGGAAGGTTCCGTAGGCGCGGGGATGAGGATGCTCGGCGCCAAGCACGCCTTCGGGCGACGTGCCCTGCGAGTCATTGCAGATCGAAACCCACGGCTGCTTGAGAGCGAGATCAACATCGGATTCATCCATGCCGAACACGGCCACCTCGGAGAAGGCGTCGTCTTCGGCCAGGATGTCCATGATGGTGCCGATCGGGTCCGTGCCGCGCTCCCGGGCGATCTCGGCGATGGTTTTACCCTGCAGCGGCTTGAGCTTCAGATTTTGAACCACGCACAGCAGAATGGACTGCGGGCCGGGCACTTCGAGCCACTCGTTGTCCCACTTGGTGGAAGGCGTGAGCATGTCCTTGCGGATGCGGGCGCGCGCGGCGGGATCGCGAAGGCGCGCGATGAGTTTGGCGTCGCCGCCGTCATGCGCCCAGGGTGGAATGAAGGCGGAAAACGAGTTGAACCAGGCGGTGTAGGCGTAAGTGTCGGCTGTGACATCGACCCCGGAAGCGCGCGCGGCCTTGATGCGCGCCACGATGGCGGGCATCTTGCCGAAGTTTGGTTTGCCTCCGGCTTTGAGATGCCAGATCTCGACGGGCAGGCCGGCTTCTCGGCCGATACGCACAGCTTCGTCGATGGCTTCGAGCACGGCCGAGCCTTCGTTCCTCATGTGGGTGGCGTAGATGCCGCCCCAGCGGCCGGCGGCGCGCGCGAGCGCGATCAGTTCCTCGGTGCTCGCGTAGGGCGCGGGCGCATACTGCAGGCTGCTCGAAACACCCATCGCTCCTTGGCGCATCGCTTCGTCGACAAGCCCGGTCATGCGGTTGAGTTCGGTGGGCGTGGGCGCGCGGTCCGCATCGCCGATCACGACGCGGCGTACCTGTGTCGCGCCGACATAAGTGCCTAAGTTGATGCCCATGCCCTGTTTCCAGAGGCGCGAGAAGTAGCCGTCGAAATCGGTCCAATCCGGTGTGATTCCGTAGTGGCGCCAGGAAGCGGCGTCCGCCTGGACGAGGGCAGGCGTGAGTGGCGCGATCGAGTTCCCTTCCCCGGTGATTTCCGTGGTGATTCCCTGGAAGATTTTCGAAGGCAGGCGCGGATCGACAAGGATCGACACCTCGGATTGGCCGAGCATGTCGATGAAGCCGGGGGCGACGACCATACCGTGAGCGTCGATGCTACGCGCGGCCTCAGAGGCCGGGATGCGGCCGATGGCGGCGATGCGCCCATTGCGAATCGCGACGTCGCCCGAATACCAGGGCGAGCCTGCGCCGTCGATGATGTGGCCCTTGCGGATGACGAGATCGTAAGTGGCTCCGCGCGCGATAAAAGCCGAGGCAACGAGCGCGGCGATGAAGGCGAGAGTTTTCAGCGGTCAGCTCCGAAATCCGGCGGCAAAAGCTTCTCCAGTGTCGCATAGAGAATCAGCGCCGGATCGCCTGTGCGGGAGACCAGATCGAGCGCGGCGGCTTGCTCGGCCGACGTTGCCGAAGGGATGCGGTGAATCATCTCCGGGACGTGGAAGAACCATTCTTCCGGGCTGGTCCGTTCGATGTTGGACGAACTTACCAGCGAGAGGAAATCTTCGAGAATTCGCCGGCGCATCTCGGGCGTGGGAGCAACGTCCATCAAGCCTTCATAGAGGACGCACTTCTCGTGATAGAACTGCGCGTCAGGCTCTTCGCCTTCCGGTTGCCACGAAGACAGGCGATCCAGCATAGACAGGAAACCCTGCTCCCAATCGACCGGTTTGGTCTGCGGCAACCCGGCAGATATCAAGCCGCCGGGAAACCGCACGTTGCGTGCGTCGGCGATAATCTGTTTCGCCGTAGGCGACGTCCACAGCGGCTGCGGTTCGGCCGCGGTTCCTTCCGGGTCGGGCGTTCCAGGAATCACGGTGGCGAACTTGCCGGTTTCCAGCACCTGGCAGACGGTTCCCTGCGTCATTCTTTGCTGGAGTTTCGCGAAGGCCGCGCCGAGTTGTTTCGGCATCACGGAGCCGATTTCGGACTGCGCCGCTTCAAACGACCGGCTGTCTTCGTCGACCGACGTCATGAGCGAACCGGCGCGAACTTCGAGCAGGTTTCGCTGCTCCGGCGTGAAAGAAGCCGCAGTCTCGATCATGCGAAGCGCCGGCGCGACCTCTGCGATGGCATGGACTCGGGAAAGGAATTCGAGCGCAAAATTCACGTGCTCTTCCTTGGCCCGTTCGGCGGGAGTGAACGAGCGGCTCAGAACGCCGGTGAGCGCCTCAAAATATGGCGAGACATCATAAGTCAGCGCGTCGGCGCAGGTGAGGGGCGCGAGGCTCGGACGGCGCGCTTCGAGCATCATTTCCCTGGCCTGCGGCGCGCTGAGTTTCAGCATGGCCTCGATGGCGCGAGCCTGAAGAGACACAGCGTCAAGACTCATCGCATACGACTGGGCGCGCATGCCCGCTTCGGTATCGGCGATCGCGCCCGGGGCGCCGGCAAGCTTGACATCCTGGGTAGCGCGCGAGGCCATATCGAACGCCTGCTCGATGATGACGAGACGCGTGGTCCGGTCCTTGACCTTGTTATTGGCGGCGAGGCGAAGCAGAGCGTCGGCGCCGAACTCGGGCGGTGCGCCGCCGGCGAGGTCGTAGATGGGGCGCAGCGCGGGCGGCAGAACGAGTCCGGCCGCCGACGTTGCCGGCGTGAGGGCCACGGCCGGCAGCAGAGCTAAAACCAGCGCCCGCACAGCGAATCCTCAGGCGTTGACGATGGTGGCGAAGCCCTTAGGGTCGAGGCTCGCCCCGCCCACCAGTACGCCATCGATGTCGGACTTCGCCATCAGCGAAGCCGCGTTGTCGGGTTTCACGCTGCCGCCGTAGAGAATGCGCAGCGCCTGGGCCGCTGCGTCGCCGTAGTGCAACTGCGCCAGCGTGCGAATCGCCTTGTGCGCTTCTTCGGCCATTTCGGGCGTCGCGGTGCGGCCGGTGCCGATGGCCCAAACGGGTTCGTACGCGACGACGACATTGGCGAAGCTCTCGGGCTTAAGCCCGTGCAGGCCGCCCTGGAACTGGCGCTCGAGCACTTCCACCGTGCGCCCTTCCTCGCGCTCGGCCAGCGTCTCGCCCACGCACACGATCGGTTTCAAGCCCGCTTCCAGCGCCGCTTCGGTCCGCCTGCGCACCCACTCATCGGTTTCGTGGAAATACTGGCGGCGCTCGCTGTGGCCGATGATGACCCAACGGCAGCCGGCGTCGAGCAGCATCGGCGCGGACACCTCTCCTGTATAAGCGCCCTCGGCAACCCAGTGCATGTTCTGCGCGCCGATTTCGATCCCCGTGCCTTGCACCGACTCAACGGCGGCAGGCACGCACAGATAGGGCGGGCAGATCACGATCTCGCGGTCCTTTGTGGAGGCGACGAGAGGCCGGAAGGCTTCGAAGTAACTTCTCGTTTGCGCGGCGGTCTTGAACATTTTCCAGTTCCCCGCCATGACAGGTGTTCTCATAAGATTTGCTCCAGAAAGCTTGTGCCGTGTTGAATGGCCACGCCGAAGTTCTCCGCGACGGTCTGGCCGAGGTCGGAGAGCGTATCGCGGACGCCGAGCGACCGGCTGCCGGCGAAGCCTCCGCGGGCGCGCCAGGCGAGCACAGGAACGTATTCGCGGCTATGGTCGGTGGAAGGCGTCGTGGGGTCGCAGCCGTGGTCGGCGCAAAGCAGCAGCAGGTCGGCCGCGCTGAGACGGCTCATCAGCGTGGGCAGCCACGAGTCGACGGCTTCGAGAGCTCGGGCGTAACCCTCGACATCGTTGCGGTGGCCGTAGAGTTGATCGAAGTCGACCAGGTTGACGAAGATGAGGCCGGCCGGAGTTTCCTCCAGCGCGGCGAGCGTCTTCTCCATGCCGTCGGCGTTGTCCTTCGTTTTGTCGTGATCGCCGATGCCGCGGCCGAGAAACACGTCGAAGATCTTGCCGACCGAGTGAACCGGCACGCGCGCTCTTTCCAGGCGGTCGAGCAGCATGCCGCGCTCGGGCGGCGTGGCGAAGTCGCGGCGGTTGGCGGTCCGGGTGAAACTGCCCGGCTCGCCAATAAAAGGACGCGCAATGACCCGGCCGAC
>JAJYKC010000319.1 GCA_021788955.1 Acidobacteriota bacterium | reverse complement strand
TGGCCCCATTCGAGCAAACGGGTGCTGATCGTGGATGTCGGCGGCGGCAGCGCGGAGATCATCGCGGGCGCCAACGGCGTGATGAGTGAAGCCTTCTCGAAGCCGCTCGGCGCGGTGCGGCTGAGCGAGGTGTTTCTCAAGTCCGATCCGCCGGACCCGCTCGAACTGCATCAGATGACCGAGTTCATCGACGAGAAACTCGCCGCACCGCTCGATCGGATCGGGCGGGGACGGTTCGACCGTTTCATCGCCACCTCGGCCACCGCCGCCGCCATCGTCTGCGCGGTGAACCGGGTGCCGCGCGCGCGCCGCGAGGAAGCCGACCGCCTTCGCGCCGCCACGCCGCGTGTCCGCCGCCTGTACCGGGAGCTTGCCGCGCGGGACCTCGCCGCGCGCCGGCATATGCTCGGCATCGGTCCGCGCCGCGCGGAGATCGTCGTCGCCGGCGCCGCGGTCTTTCTTCGCGCGCTCGAAAGCTTCGGCCAGCCTTCGCTGTGGTACTGCGCCGCCGGTGTGCGGGAAGGCATTGTCGCGGATCTGGCCGCGCGCGGCGTCGGCAGCGAGCTCGCCCAACTCAGCCGGGACCAGCGAAAAACTGTCGAGGCGATGGCGCGGCGCTACGGCGTCGCCGTCGAACATGTCCGGCAGGTGGCGCGCCTGGCCCGCCAGCTTTTTGAGGATCTCCGCCCGCTCCACCAACTGCCGCCCGGATTCGGCAAGTTACTCGAAGCCTCGGCCTACCTGCACGACGTCGGGCACTTCGTCAGCGACACGGGCCATCACAAACACTCGCATTACCTGGTCGCCAACTCCGACCTGCCCGGCTTCACGTCGCTCGAACGGAACATCGTCGCGGCGCTGTGCCGCTTCCACCGCAAGTCGATGCCGGCGCTCCGCCATCCCTCGTTCGAGATGTTCAACCCGGAAATCCGCCGGGCCATTTTGCTGCTGACGCCGATGCTCCGGCTGGCCGACAGCCTGGACCGCAGCCACGAGCAGCGCCTGCGCGGGATGCGTATCGAGCTAAAGAACGGAAGCGTGCGGCTCGAACTCGACTCGGCCTCCGCCTCAGACCTCGAGCTTTGGGCCGCGGGGCGGCTTTCCGACGTGTTTCGGGAGATCTACCAGCTTCCGCTCGACGTGGTCCGCGCGCGCTAAGGCAACGGCGGTGGCGGAGGAGGAGGCGGAGGAGGAGGACCGACCGTGCCACCTTTCGTATTGCCGCTGCCGGCGCCGGGAATCGGGGTGCCCAGCCCACCGCGCCCGGTCGTGGGATTCATCATCACCATCGTCATCGCGTCGTTCAACCCGCGCACCAGCCGCTCGAAGATCGCGCCCTTGTCGATGCGGGAGCGGGCAATCGGCAGATTGCGGTAAATGCGCAGCGACTCGCCGGAGTGCAGCGTCTTCTCGTTGCCCGGCACAAGCAGATGCCGCACAACAACGGTGCCCTCTTCGACAGCAACGTCGGTGGTCGCATCGTCCTCATCCACCACGACGTCGAATACGGTGCCGCGCACCGAGATCACCGCGGTCGGCGTGCGCACGCGCTGGGGATTCGGCAGCCCGCCCCAGTGCTCGATATGGACCTTAATCTTACCGGCGATGATGTCGATCAACTCGCGCCAGGACGGCGGATTGTTCCGGAACACCACCGTCGAATACGGGAAAACCTCGAACGTGCTGCCGTCGGAAACCTGGAACATCGCGTGGCCGTCGGCGCCGCTGACGATGACCTGTTGCATCTGGATCGTGTCGCCCTGGGTCAACGCCCAGCGTTGCGAGTCGCGCAGGACGCTGACATCTCCCCGCAACGAGATCACCTTTGCGGAAGAATCCCCATTGGCGGGTGAGTCAGAAGGCGTCAGGTTCTGGCACACCACGGCCACGGGCCACGCCCCTAGGGCAAGACCCAGCGCTACCAGCCGGAAAAACATGCGCCTTCTCATCCAGAATCCCCAGTCTACCTCAGAATTGCAGAGCAACAATGCAACCGCTCGACTCACTAAGGGATTGACTGAGACTTTTCAATATGTTCCCCCGTGAACAGGTAGTGGCTGCAAGGGTACAATAAACTCTGGCGATGTGTCGAAACGCCACATTTTTTGTTTGGCTGGGTCTCGGCGCCGCTCTGGCGGCTCCGGCGCCCCCCGAATGGAGACATATCGGCAATTCGGCTATCGACCTTGGCCTGCCATCGCTTGCCACGGGCGCGGTGAAACGCGTCTGGTACTCGGCGGACGGCAGCACGCTCTTCGCCCGTACCGCGTCGGGAACTACTTTTGAAACCAACGACTTCGAGCAATGGAAGCAGGCGCCGGGCCTGCCGCCTCCCGCAGTCGCCCAGGCGCCTGTTCCGGCCAGGCCCGAATCCGGGGCGCAAGTCCGGATGCAGCCCGCCTCAGACGGCCGGTACTATGCCTTCGCAGCGCAGGTGTACCGCTCCGACGACGGAGGGCTAACTTGGTCGAACCTGACGGCCGGCCGCGGCGCGTCTTTATTAGGTGGCGCCGTGAACGACGTCGCCGTCTCGCCGGTGAACCCCGATGAGGTCGTCGCGGCGAACGAGTACGGCGTCTGGCGTTCGATGGATGCCGGCGCATCGTGGGCCGGGCTGAATGATTTCCTGCCGAATCTGACTGTGCAGAAGTTGCTGCAGACCCCATCGGGCGCGAGCGGGCTGATCGCCTGGGGCGGGCCGGGCAAGCCGGCGATCGAGTGGGCGCCCGGCGAGAAAACCGCCTGGCAGCCCGTGGCATCGAATGCGCTGCTCGCAGCCGACGTGGCGCTTCGCGCGAACCTTTCGCACACGCTCGGCGCGACGATCACCGCGGTTTCTACTCAAGGCGACTACACCTACGCCGGAAGCTCGGACGGGCGGCTGTGGGCGAGCTCCGATCAGGGCCGGACGTGGCGCAGTTTCGGTTCGGCAAACGCCGAGGGCCCGATAGCGGCGATCTTCACCGGCGCCTCGAACCCCCGCGTGGCGCTGGCGGCCATTGGCGCTACACCCTCCGGCGGCCGCGCCATGCACATTCGCCGCACGACGAACGCGGGCCTGTTCTGGGACGACCTGACGTCCAACCTCCCCGATGCGCCTGCCAACGGTGTGGCGGCCGACCTGCCGACTGGCGTCGTCTACGCGGCGACCGCGGCGGGAGTCTACTACACGACGGCCGATCTGAATGGCGCGGGTCCGCCAACGCCCTGGACGCGGCTCGACGGCCTGCCCGACGCCACGGCCGAGGATGTGCGCCTGGGGGACAATCACAATCGTTTGTGGGTTGCCTTGGCCGGATACGGCGTTTACGCGACGCTCGCTCCCCATCGTTTTCTCGATCCGAAGCTGGTGAACGCGGCGGACGAAACCGGACGCCCCGCCGCTCCCGGCTCGCTGCTGAGCCTGCTCGGCGCGCGCGCCCAGAGCGCGCAAACTCCGAACGGGCCCGCGCCGGTGCTGAACAACTCCGGCGCCGATACGCAGATTCAGGTGCCCTTCAATGCCTCCGGCGAAAGCTTCGCCCTGAACATGAGCGCGCAGAATGGCCCGCTCGCGCGCAACATCGCGCTGAAAACCGTCTCGCCGGCGATCTTTATCGATCCCGACGGCACGCCGATGCTGCTCGACGCCGACAGCGGGGTCTTCCTCGACGCGATGCGCCCGGCGCACTCCGGCACGCATGTCCAGATTCTGGCCACGGGCCTGGGACGCGTGAAGCCGGACTGGCCGACCGGACTTGCCGCGCCGGTGCAGGACCCGCCGAAGGTAGCGGCCGAGGTCCATGCTTATCTTGACGGGCAGCCGGTGACGGTCACCAACGCGGAACTCGCACCCGGCTATGTCGGCTTCTACTTAGTCGAGATCGAGATGCCCCGCATCGTCAACTACGGACCGGCGCAACTGTATCTGGAAGCGGGCGGACAGCAGAGCAACGCGGTCCGGATCTACATCGAGCCTTGAGACGCGGCCTCGTATTGCTGGCCGCCGCGTTCCTTTGCGGCTGCGGCCGATACGCCGGCTTCACCCTGCCGGCGCCCGCGGGCACTCCCTCCGAAATTCATTGGCAGTGGGTTCCTGAAGCCGCGCCGGTGCTGGAACCGGGTCCGGCGGGCGCCTGGGATTCGAGCGACGTGCTGAACCCGTCGGTGATTCGATGGAAGGGCGGCTACTGGAACTTTTATTCCGGCTTCGACGGCCGCGCCTGGCACACCGGCGCCGCGGAATCGCCGGACGGCGTCCATTGGACCAAGCGCGGCAGGGTACTCTCGCCCGATGGCGCCGGTTGGGAGAGCGGCTACATCGCGGCGAACGGTTCGGCCATCGCCGCCGGCGGACGCATCCGCTATTACTATCAGGGCGGCGGACACGGCGGCCAGGATGGGCCGCCACCGCAGATCGGGCTGGCCGAGTCCTCTGACGGCGCGACGTTCACCAGGCACGCCAAACCCGTGCTCACCACCGGGCCGTACATGAGTTGGGACGAGCGCGGCGTATCAGATCCTTATGTGATCCTTGCCGGCGGCCGATTCTATCTCTTCTACACGGGGCTTGACCGCGCGCGGCGGCAGCGCCTGGGCGTAG
>JAJYKC010000318.1 GCA_021788955.1 Acidobacteriota bacterium | reverse complement strand
GGCGCATACTACAAGCGGCACGAGGTGAACCCTATGTCGCGTCTGGCCGTTTCTTTCCTGGCCACTCTGTCCCTCCCCGCCTTCGCGCAACTTCCCACCGGCCCCTGGCGCACGGATTTCTCCAAACACTCCATCCCCCTCACTGACTTCGTAAGTACCGGCGCCAACAAAGACGGCATTCCTCCCATCGACGCTCCCAGGTTCGTCAATCCGGAATCTGCCGCCTCCTGGCTCGCCGCCGACGAACCCGTCCTCGCCATATCCCTAAACGGCGAAGCTCGCGCCTACCCCTTCCAGATCCTCATTTGGCACTTACTCGTCAACGACCAAATCGGCTCTACCCCGGTCTTGGTCAGCCTCAGCGTCCTCTGTAACACCACCGCCGTCTACGACCGCCGCCTGGCCGGCACAACTTACACCTTCGGATTCTCCGGGGCCGTTCATAACTCAAACTTAGTCATCTACGATCGTCAAACCGAATCCCTGTGGCAGCAACTTACCGGCAACGCCGTTGCCGGCTCGCTCACTGGTGCTCAGCTTACCCGCCTGCCCAGCGCCATCGTCCCCTTCCAGGTCTTCCGCCAGACTTATCCCAACGGGAAAGTGCTCAGCCGGGATACCGGCATGAAGCGCGCCTATGGCACGAACCCCTACGCGAAATTCCTCTCGCCCGGACGCGTTCTATTTCCCGTCAGTCTCCCCGGCCCGCTCCCATTTCCCTCCACCGATCCCATCGTGATTGTCGAATCGAACGGAGCCACCCGCGCCTACGCCGCCTCGCTCCTCGCTGGGCACCGTGTCCTCGCTGACCGCCTCGCTAACACCCCCTTCGTCATCTTCTCAACCCACAAAATGCTCGACGCGCTCGACGCCCGGGTCATCGCCGACTCCCGCCACACCATCGCCGCCACCGTCTTCTCTCCGGTCCTCAACCACCGCACGCTGACTTTCTACAAACACCACGGCATCTTCTTCGACAAAGAAACACACAGCCGATGGAACTTACTCGGAGTCTCGACCTCCGGCCCTCTCGCCGGCAAGCGGCTCCACCCGTTCACTTACACCATATCCGACGCCTTCGCCTGGCTGGCCTTTTACCCCGACACCCCCGTCATGCGTCCCGCCGGCCCCGGCATTTCCTCCGCCGGCGAGTATCTCTGGCCCCTCAGCGACTCTGACATGCCTCCCTCTTCCCGCGCCGCCTGGCCTCCGCCTGCCGGCGCCATTCCGCCGCCTCCGCCCCAGTAACTCCGCACCGCTCCTCACAAAGCCTGGCGTCCGTCACTCCCACCGCAAGCATTCCACCGGATCCACCTTCACCGCCCGCCGCGCCGGTCCGTACGCCGCCATCACCCCGGCCGCCGCCATCGCACAAACCGTCCCGAAGATCACCCACGGATCTCGCGCCGTAGCCCCGTACACCACGCTCCCGAGCATTCTCGCGCTCGCCAAACCAAGAGCCAGCCCCACTGCCGCCCCAACGCCCACCAGCACCCCGATCCGCTCAAACACAAACCGCAACACCTGCTCCCGCCCAGCACCCACCGCCATCCGGATCCCAATCTCCTTCCGCCGCCGCGACACCGAAAACGCCGACAACCCATAAATCCCCGTCACAGCCAGCATCATCGCCAGCAACCCGAATGAAGCCAGCGTGATTACAGCCGCATGCACCGGCAGATACACCAGCCCCAGCATCTCCCGCAACCCTCCCACCCCATACACCGCCAGTCCCGGATCCAACCCCGCCAACGCCCGCCGCATCTCTCCCGCAACCTCGGATTCCGGCCGGCGCGACCGCGCCACTAACACCACCGTCGGCGTATAGCTCTGCGACACCGGTATAAACACCGCCGCGATCTTGTCCTCCGTCAGCGTCGTATATTTCCCGTCCTCCACGACACCAACAATCTCCATATCCATCCCAGGCCCCCACAAGAACCGCCGGCCTACCGCATTCACCGTCCCCACCACCCTCCGCGCGAACGTCTCATTCACCACCGCCACCCTCGGCCCTCCCTCCCGGTCGAACTTATCGAACTCGCGTCCCGCCACTAACCTCGCGCCGATTGTATGTAAGTAACCCGGACTAATTTCGTAGTAATTCGCTCGAAAAGAGTTCTTCGGCCGGAAATCCGTCGTCCCCTCGCGATCCACGCTCGTCGTCGACTGATCGATGCTCAGCGGAACCGTGCTCCCATACGCCGCTGACTCGACACCCGGAATCTGCTCGACCGCCTCCAGCGCCTTCTTCTCGAACGCATTCCCTCGCGCCTTGTCATAGCCCGCCAGGCTCACGTCATACCCCGCGGCTGCCACCCCATCCGGTTTGAATCCCAGTGGAGCTTGAAGCGATCTCGCCATCCCCTGCGCCGCCACCAGACCCGTCGTCACCAGCACCGAACACAGTGCCACCTCCACGGGCAGCAGCATCTCCCCCGCCGCCCATCGCCGCCTCCGTCCATCCGCCATCCCACCCTTAAAACTCAGCGCCGGATCGGTCCTCCACGCCCGCCGCGCCGGCGCAATCCCGAACAACACGCCCGTCGCGGCCGTTACGCCGAGGGCAAACAGAAACACCCGCCAATCCGCCGTAACATCCATCTGCACCGGAAAATCCAGCGGCGCCTTCCACTTACTCAGCAACCGCAGTAACTCCACCGCCACTGCGCATCCCGCCGCCCCGCCGGCCAGCGCCAGCACTACCGACTCCGTTAGTAACTGCCTCGCCACCCGCCCTCGCCCGGCGCCCATCGAGACCCGGATCGCCAGGTCCCGCCCCCGTTCCGATGTCCTCGCCGCCAGCAGCACCGCCAGGTTCGTGCACGCCGCCAGCAACACCAAACCCGCCAGCAGCATCACCACCGCCGTGAATGTCCGCGTCGCCCCGCGCCCCATCCTCCCCGCCAGCCCCGGCGTCGAAACCGTCAACCGCATTCCTTCGTTTACCTTGTTCTCCCCCGCAAGCTGCGCCGCAATCCGGCCCAGGTCGGCCTCCGCCTGCGCCTTCGTCACGCCGGTCTTCAGCCGTCCCGCGATCCATGTGTTGAACGTGTTCGGCTCCTCCAGCCAATCGAAGCTCTCAATCCTCGGCTCCATCATCATCGGAACCCAGATCTCGGCCCAGTAGAAAACCTCCGTCCCGTGAAACCCTCGCGGAGCCACGCCCAGCACGGTGTACGGCTGCCCGTTGATCCGGATCGCCTTCCCCACGATTCCCCGGTCGCCGCCAAACCGGTTCTGCCAGCACGAATAACTCAGCACCGCGTACGGCTCGCCGTTCTTATGCACGTCTTCGGCCGGAGTAAAGAACCGCCCCAACGCCGGGCTTATTCCTAAACTCTGAAAGTAATTCCCGGTCGCCAGATACCCCCAAACCCGCTGCGCGCCGCCCGCGCCCTCAATCGCCATCGGCGAAGTGCGGTAACTGAACAATGACGCAAACGCCCGGTTCCGGTCCCGCAGCGCCCGGTAATTTGGAAACGAGTTCGACGGACCATTTCCGTTGTTCACGAACACGACCCTATCCGGCTCACGCACCGGCAGCGGTCGAAGCAGCAGTCCGTTCACCACGCTGAACACCACGGTATTCGCCCCAATCCCCAACGCCAGCGACACTACCGCCGTCAGCGTGAACCCCGGAGACTTCCGGAACATCCGCACCGCATACGCCGCATCCCGCGCCGCGTCCTCCAGCCAACTGACTCCGCGCGCCTCCCGGCAAAGCTCCTTAGTAACTTCCACCGGACCGAATTCCCGCAGCGCCGCCGCCCAGGCCTCCCGTTCGCTCATCCCCTCCGCCGCGTACTGCTTCTGAAGCTGCTCGAGATGCAGCGCGACCTCCCTCTCGAGTTCCTCCTCGGCCCACCGCCGCCGGATCAGTGATCCAACCCACCGAACCACCCTCCGTCCTACGCGCATCGCCGCCCCTCCTTACGCGTTCTCGATCACCAACTTCACCGCCCCGCTCAACCGTTCCCACGTCTCCAACTCCCGTTCGAGCTGCTTCCGCCCATCCTTCGTCAGCGAATAAAACTTCGCCGCCCGCCCCAACTCCGAGTCCTTCCACTCCGCCCGGATCCACCCCTGGTGCTCCAAACGGTGCAGCGCCGGGTACAGCGACCCCTGCCCGACAGCCAGCACCTCCCCGCTCAACAGCCCGATCCGCTTCGCAATCCCCCACCCATGCAGCGGCTCCCGGCTCAGCGTCTTCAAAATCAGCAAATCCAGCGTCCCTTGCAGCAAATCCGATGGTTTTGGCATCTCATGCCTCGATCATCGACAATATACCTCGATCATCGACAATGCGCAAGCCATGCCCCTTGCGCCTCCGCGTCACCAACCCCCGTGCTACTTTCTGAAGACGTGAGCACCGCATCTCTCCTCGAATTCCTCCGCCAAAATCCCCTCGCCGTCCAGTCCTCCGTCACCCCCTCCGGCGCCCCGCAAGCCGCCGTCGTCGCCTTCGCCGTCACCGCCCAATTCGAACTCGTCTTCGATACCCTCGAATCCACCCGCAAGGCCCACAACCTCCACGCGAACCCCCGCATCGCCCTTGTCATCGGCGGCTGCGCGCCCGGCGCCT
>JAJYKC010000317.1 GCA_021788955.1 Acidobacteriota bacterium | reverse complement strand
GCCCGTCAGGGCCTCGATCGGCAGCGCGCGAAGGTCCGGCAGGAGCAGATCCGGCGAGTGTGCCGAGAGTTCCGCGAGGCTGAGGATGCCGGTGGCGACGGCGATCGCCTGCACGCCGCTCAACCGCGCCGCCCGAATGTCGTTGGCGTGATCGCCGATCAGCGACACCCGAGCCCCGGGCGCGGCTAGGCCAAGCCGCCGTGCTTCGCGCATCGCGATGCGGACGAGCCCCGCCCGATCCCGCGCCATCTCCGAAAATGCGCCGAGCGAGAACGCCTCCCGCAACCCGGAGCGCTCCATTTTCTTCCATCCGATGCGGCTGAGGTTCCCCGTCACCAGGCCGAGCACCACCCCTGAACGGCGCAGTCGCCGCAAGAGCGGGCGCACGCCGGGGCAGACCTTACCTCGAAGATCCGGGCAGCGCCGCACATAGAGCCGTTGCGCCGCCGCGGCGATCGCAGGCAGCTCTTCTCGAATCCGTCGCGCGCTGGCGCCGTGAGCCCGCATCATCGCGGCGATAATGTCGCGGTCCAGCATGCCCGCCACTGGCACATCCGCCGTGCTGGCCCGCAGCCCGGTAACCCGATACACCGCATCCTCGAGCGCAACGCGGTGATGCCCACCGGCCTTGCGGATCAAAGTGCCGTCGATGTCGAACAGTACCAGCGCGCGAGCGGGATTCAAGCTTTCAGTGTACCGGGCGGCTGAGCGCGCCTGTATGCACCGCGCAGCGACTTCCGACGTTTTTAATTCCGGCATTCGCCGCGGCACATTCACTTCTGGCAGTTTCACGTCCGCCGGAAGCCACTCGAGTTCCCGGTGTGATTCGGCCGCTACCGCGACGATCCTGTCGCCCACCCGCAGCCCTGCTCGCTCCGCCGGACTGTCCTTCTGAACTGCGTTCACCACGAGCGCCCGAAGTCCGCTACGGAAGTCAAAGCTATAGCCCAGTTCGACCGGCAACGGGTTCGGCCGGAACGTCAGCATCCACAGAACGCTGTAAGTGAGAATAAAAGACGCGTACGCGCCCGCCAGCGTGTATTGAGCAGACCGCCGCCATCGTGGCGCCGCGCCCGCGTTCCGCACCTCCGCCATCAGGCCCCCGCCTCTACTATGACAGGCGGCCGCGAAGTCTGCTGCGCACCCCCAACGCGGGTAGGGCTCGCGGGAGCCGTCAATCGTTAATGCCGAGTGGAACCGAAACGACAATGGGCGGGCCAGTGTAGGAACCGGCGATGTAAGGCGAAACGACGTGGTAGGTATAACCCGAGATCGTAATTACCAGCCGGTTATTGTTGGTCCCGGCATCGGGGTTACCCACCGTAACATTGGAAGCAGTCAGGTTAAAGTAGCCCGTAGTGCCTTGCTGCGGCGCTGTGGCCTGGTCGTAGAGGACCATATTGGTGATCGACGTCGAGTCCGTCGCGTTGTTGATTGCACCCCATCGCGCGGCGTAGCGCGCGCGCTCCACCAGTGCCTGCTGGATGAAAAGAAACTGGCCGAAGTCGAACGCGCCGATCAGCATCATCACAAACGCCAGCAGCACAAGCGATGTCTCGATCAGTGTGCTTCCCTTACTTCTCGCCCGGCGGCGAGCCGTGACTTGGGCGGACGCGAAGTTCATCATTCGGGTGACCACACTCCCTGATATGCGTACGTGACGCTTGGCTTCAGACTCAGCGTCGTAGCGGCAAAGATGGAATTGATTGTGTAGCCGGTGATGGATACCGTCATCGCGCTCGGGACACCGTTCGTGAAGGTTACAGCCAAGTCGACGTTGGAGGCGGTAAGACCCGGAAGAACCGTCGCCGTGCCGCCATTCGGGTTTCCGTAAAGCACCACGTTCTGGACTGCCGTTTGGAAGTCCGACGAAGGACTCGTCGTCGCCGAATCATAGGGAATGAGCGAAGCGTACCGCGCTCCACGCGCTACCGCGTTTTCCAGGTTGTTGTACTGCAGAAACGTGTAGCCGAACTGGAACGTTCCGCCAAAGGCCGCGATCAGCAGGCTCGACCCGATCGCGAATTCGAGCAACGCATTGCCGTCGCGCCCGCGTGGACGGCGCAGAATCGAGTTGAACCTGCGCCTCATTGCATCAGCCTCACGTATGTCGCGCCGTTCTGCCCGCCGGTGCCTACCCCGCCACCCGCGTTGTAGGGGCCGGCATACATCGCGCAGAACGGAGAATTTCCGTTCGTGTTCTTCTGGTAGTAGTTGCTGGGCAGGCCGTTGGTGTAAATCAGAAACGAACCGTATCCGAGCACCGAAGTACTCGTCGCGCTCGTCGGATCGACAATCGGCACAGCGATCAGCCGGCGGAGGTTGTTCGGATCCGCGAAGTAAGTGGGAACCGTGTTGTCGGTTCCATTGATGTCCTCGCTGGCGCGCTGATCCAGATAAATCGCTTCGCTATTCTTATTCCCATTCGTAAGCACCGGCGCAATGTTCGTACCCACACTCACCGTCTGCATCTGAATGTTATCGAGTAGCTCCTGTCCGATCACGCTGTTCGAATTGCTCCCCCAATAACCATTGTTTGAACTACCCCAATTGTTGACAACCGCCAACTGCGACGACACCGGATCACCGGAACACGGCGGCGTGTTGAAACATCGGGCCGGGTTACTCGGACCACACCCTGCGCGCGATCCGTTAAACTGCGGCCACTGGACGTCATATGAGTTTCCGACCACCATCCCGAAGTTCGGCCCGGTCGTGTTCGTGCTCACCGCCGAATACGGCGCCAGCCCTTGCGGGATCGTGTTCGTCGAGACCTGCGCCGCAATCGCATGGGCCGTGATATTGGACGTCGACTGGGCCACCACCATCGGCAAAAAAAGGAGAGCCAACGGCACGTTCGCACTCACTTGGACATAGGTGTAACCGGTTGCCGGACTGGGACTCGAAACCCACGGACCCGAAATCGACGTGCCGAACTGGATGGCCGGGCTGCTGACGCTCGTCGAATTCAGGTTCCACTTATCCGGCACGTTCTGCGCGGCCGTCGTCGCATTCGCTATCCCAGTCGTCGTCCCGTCCAGTTTTAGAGCGCCCGCCAGGGCCGCGGCGTCGCAGTAAGCCTGCGCCTCGTTCTTGGCGATGAACATCCGCCCAACGTCGACCGCCAGGCCGAGCACCGCAATCAGCGCGATCGCCGATGCGGCCATCGTAATCAGTACAAAGCCCGCCTCGCGGCGCCAGCCACACGGAATCCGCCCGAGGCACAGCCGCTCCTGTCCGAACGTCGCGTCTTTCCGGCGTCCCGTCTCCTCAGGCGATGCGGTTCCAGCCATGCGACTACACCCCCAGACTCCATAACATCACCGCACCACGCGCTGGGAAATTGAAGATTCCCCTGAGAAAGCGTCCCAAAAAACCTTAACCAGAATCGCCGTCCCGGAACCCCCATCCGCCAACGGTAGAATAAGAGTTTATGCAGGTCGTCCAGGCCGGTGATCATAAATTCCTGCTCCTCGAGCTCGACCAAGAACTCGTGGCCAACGCCGTCAAGCAAGCCGGCTTCGAGTTCCGTCTCGACGACTTGAGCCGCAGTCTCAGCCTCGACCTCGCCGTGCCGGATCGCAAGACTCCGCTTCTGCTCTTCGACGCCGCCGACCCCGGCAACTTGGGTTGGTTCTCGCGCTGCCAGTTCTATGTGGACGGCCGAAGCGGCGCCGTGCTGCAGACGCCGATGGCGTTGTCCAATGTCAAGGACCGCGCCGGCCGCGTCCTCCCGTACGCCATCCGTGTGCAGATCTCGAAGGAGCTTCCCGCCACCTTTCGCCTTCCGGGCAAACAGCAGATGAGCGAGCAGACCGTTTACTCCGTGCTCTTCAATTTTCTGAACGCGTTGCTGAACACCGGCGTCGGGGTCTGTGGAGCTGTCTCCATCCGCCCGCTCGCCGGACGCACCGACACGCCGGGCCGCACTGACGCTAAGCGCTGATCTTCCCCAGCAATGCCACCCTCCGCGCGCCCGTCGCGGACGGCACATTCGAGGGACGCCCTTGCCACCGCTCGTACGCAAGCAGCGCGAATAGCACGGCCTCTTTCGCGTCGATATCGACTCCGTACTCCTCCGACGTCACGATGCGAGCCGGAATCAGCGCCCGCAACCGCTCCAGCAGATAACCGTTGTGCGCGCCTCCGCCGCTGACGATTACCGCGTCAATTCCATCGAACCGCGCCACGCCCATCGCGATCGTGCGCGCCGTTAACTCACATGCCGTCGCAATATCGATGCCCGTCTCGCGGACAAATTCCACGCCGTACTGCTCGCGGCCCGCGCTCTTGGGCGGTGGCCGGTGGTAGAACGGGTCGCTCAGCAACCGCTCGAGCAGCTCTCTGTTCACCTTACCCGCCCGCGCCTCCGCCCCGTCGCGGTCAAACGGCGGCACGAGCGCGTCCATCACCATGTTCCCCGGACCGGTGTCAAACGCGACCACGTTGTCGAGCCGTGCTCGAGTCGGAAGAATCGTCACGTTCGCGATGCCGCCGATGTTCAGCGCCGCGCGCCCTTCGGTCTCGGAGCGAAACAGCCGGTAATCGAGAAACGGGACCAGCGGCGCACCCTGCCCGCCGGCGGCGACATCGGCCGAACGGAA
>JAJYKC010000316.1 GCA_021788955.1 Acidobacteriota bacterium | reverse complement strand
CCGATCTAGTTGCGCAGGGCCGCGGCGAGTATGCCGCACAGCAAGGATGCCTGGACCACGCTCGGCAGCGCCCTGGAGCACGAGAGGCGCTATGCCGAAGCCCGCGATGCCCTGCGCCGCGCGCTTACGATCGACCCATCCGACAACGATGTGCGCAGCAACTACGGCCTTGCCTTGGTCCGCTCCGGCAACCCGGAAGCCGGCCTTGCCGAGTTCCGCCGTATCCTGGCTAAGGACCCGGACAACGTGAATGTAGCCGTGAACGCCGGATTCGCCTGCCTCGCGGCCGGACAAGTTCACGAGGCGATCCAGCGCTTGACCGCGGTGCTGGCCAAACATCCGGATATCGCATCGGCCCACTACGATCTGGGCGTCGCCTACAAGCAGTCCGATGACGCCGCGCATGCCAGGCCGGAACTGGAACGCGCCGTCGCGCTGGACCCCTCGCTCGCCGAGGCGCACTACACGCTCGCCACAACCCTCCTCGATACAGGAGACGAAGCCGCGGCCGTGAAACAGTTGCGCGCCGCCGTCGCAGCGCGGCCCGCCTACGCCGACGCCTGGTATCTCCTCGGCACGACTCTGCAACAAGCCGAAGACGTCGACGACTCGATCGACGCGCTGCGTCACGACGTCGCGCTCGACCCAACCAACGCCGGGGCGTTCAATTCCCTCGGGCTGATGCTGCGCCGCAAGGGAGACCGGGCCGGGTCGGCGGCAGCCTTCGCAAAGGCCGCGGAATTGCGTCAGGCCGAGGCCCAGGAGAAACAGCGGAAGCTCGAAAAAGGCGCGACGAAACTGCGCGGCGACGCTTCAAAATAGGTTTCCCGCCACCAGTTCTCCCGCCTTCAACGCCGCCGCCTCGGCCGCCTTCTCGTCCGTTCCAGTGCGCGCGCGAATCGCGAACGCCGTCCCGCGAACACGGCCGATCACCCACTCGCCTCCTCCGCTCGCCGGCACGCTCCACGCTTCGTTGCCCATGCCGCGCAGTTCCTTCTTGCGCGCGTCGCGAAGCCGCGGATCGGCGACGAGCGATGCGTGGCTGGCGTGCCCTGCGTTGATCTCGATCCGCAGATCGGCCACGACGGTCTTTCCCGCCTCGCGCGTAAACTCGCAGACTCCGCTCTCGGCATCGGACGCGCCGTCGTAATGCAACACCGCCGCGCCGCCCAGCAGCCCGGATGCCGTCGCCGTGTTCAGCCACGGGCAATCCGCGGCCAGGGCCAACGATGCCGGCACGAGCAGAAGCGCCAGCGCCCGCCGCATCATGCCTTCTTCTTCGCCGGCACGAGCGTCTCGGCCTTCACAATCCGTCCGCCCTCTTCGATCACATAGAGTTTGTTCGCGGCCAGGTTCTCTAAACGGTCCACGTGCCCGCTCAGCCACCGGATCTCCACCACATCGGCCTTCTCCGCCTGATCCAGGCCGAAGTGCATGCGCAGGTCGTTCTGCGAGAAGTAACTGCCCCCGCTGCGCAACTCATCCACCTGAACCAGCGCCTGGCCGGCCTTCGGATCGTTCCGCGCCGTCACCGTAACCCGACTGCCGATCCCGGAGCGGTTCGTTTTCACGCCCACCAGCTTGATCTTGATCCAGTTCCGCTTCAAGGTCGAATCGCACCGGAGTAACTGCGGCCGCGCGTTGATGCAATTCACCGCAATGTCGATATCGCCGTCGTTGTCGTAGTCGCCGAAGGCGCATCCGCGCGCCGGAGCGGACTCGAGAATGCCCGAACCACCCTGGTTCGTTACCTCCTCGAACTGTCCGTTGCGCAAATTCCGGTACAGATACTTATGCTCGGCGTACTTCAGGTCGGTGTTCGAACGGTCCACCTCCGGATAAACATGGCCGTTCGACATCAGCACGTCGAGCCAGCCGTCGTTATCCATGTCGAAGAAGCCCACACCCCAGCCCAGCAGACGCGTATTCACGCCGATCCCGCTCGGGTAAGTCCGATCCTCGAAGGTCGCGTCACCGAGGTTGGTGTAGAGCGAATCGGTGTCTCCGGCGAAGTTGGTCTTGACGATGTCGAGCGTGCCGTCGCGGTTGTAATCTCCGATCGCCACTCCCATGCCAGCCTGCGGACGCCCTTCCGGCGATAGCGCGGCGCCGCTCTCGATGGCGATGTCGCGGAACGTACCGTCCTTCTGGTTCTGATAGAGCGCCGCGGTACTCGAGTCGTCAGCCACGTAAATATCCGGCCAGCCGTCATTGTCGAGGTCGGAAGCCGCGACGCTCAGCCCGTACATGCCGCTCGTATTCCAGATGCCCGCCTTCTGGCTCACATCCGTGAAAGTGCCGTTGCCGTTGTTGTGATAGAGAATGTTCTTGCCGCCGCGCAGCCCCGGCGGACCGCAGGCCACCAGAATGCCCTTGTAAGTGCAAGGTCCGGCTTCCGGCGGCGGTGCGGTTTTCAAATCCATATCCACATAGTTCGCGACAAACAAATCCAGATGCCCGTCCCGGTCGTAGTCGACAAACGTGCAGCCCGTGTTCCAGCGGACCTTCGGCCCCGGCTGAATCAGGCCTGCCTCTTGCGTCACGTCGCGAAACTTACCGTTGCCAAGGTTGCGGTACAGCGCATTCTGGCCGTAGTAGGTGACGAATAAGTCGTCCCTGCCGTCGTTGTCGTAGTCGCCCACGCAACAGGCCTGCCCCCAGCCGGTGCGATGCTCCAGCCCCGAACCGGCCGTTACGTCGGTGAATGTGCCGTCGCGGTTGTTCTTGAACAAACGGCAGTGCGGCTCCTGTCCCGACGGAAATCCTTCCAGCCGCCAACCGTTCACAAAGAACAGGTCCAGCCATCCATCCTGGTCGTAGTCGTAAAACGCAAGCCCGCAGCCCGTCGTTTCGAGCAGGTATTTGTTTTTCCCAACGCCGCCGTAAGTCGTCACCGCGGTAAGTCCGGCCTCCGGCGCCACCTCGACGAACTGCAGACCCAGCGGCGTACCCTCCACTGGCGACTTCGGCCCCTTCGGCCGAGGTATGGCCTTCGCGTTGTATTCCCGCTCCATCGGGCCGGGAAGCTTCTGCGGCGCGGCGAGCGCCAGCAGTTCCGCAAAGGGAAGCGTCAGCGTCGTCCGGCTGAGCGATCGGAGAAAGGATCGGCGGCTGGGAGACGATATCCGTTTCATTTCGTCGCCCCGCCGCATGCGTAAGGGTTGGGAGCCATGTTTGCTGCTGCTGCGTGTGATACTGTCCCGGTCTCGTCGTGCTCATGCCAGGGCACGCTTTCACGCGAGATTTCAGGATGGTTGCGGAGGAAGTTCAGCGAGTAAGTCGGTGCGCCGGGGTCTATCTGTTTCAGCGCAAATAGCGCCGCCTGCTCGGCGGCCTTCTGCTTCAGCCCGAGACGCCGGTAGATCAGAGCCAGGTTGTAATGCGCCGCCAGATCGTCCGGGTCGATGGTCTGCAGAGCTTCGAACTGCTCCCGGGCAGCGGCATAGTTGTGCTCCTGGTAGTAAGCAATGCCGAGTTCCCGCCGCGCATCGCGCGACCCCGGGTACTGCGCCACAACGGATTCAAGATCCGCGCGCTCGGCCTCCGGATGGTGCTCGCGCCGTTCGACCAAAGCCAGATAATAAAGCGCCCGGGCGTTTTGCGGATTCAGCGCCAGCGCTTTGTCGAGGCCCGGCCGTGCCTCCGGGTACTTCTCCCACGAGAGATAGTCGAGCGCGATGTTGATGTAGCCGTCGGCATAGTCCGGACGCAGCGCCACCACCTGCTCGAAGGCGTCGAGCGCCTCGGCATACTGCTGCTGGTCCATCAGGGCGATGCCGAAGTTGTTCCAGCGCATCCAGTCCGGGTTGTCATTCTTGCCGGGCGGTGTGGGTCCGTTCGAACCCAAAACGATTTGCCGCGTCTGCGAACCGAGTTCGACCATCGGATACGCCGGATGGTCTGGCCCGAACACATGGTTGGTGTAGCTCTGCCGGATGTGACGATAATTCACCTTCGCCGTCACCCGGACCGGACTCTTGGCGTCGCCCGGAATTCGAAATGCATATCGCACCAGGGCGGATCGTCCGGACTGGATCGTGTTGTCGTAGGCCATCGAGTGAATTGTCCAAACCTGATGGTCGTCGACAAAGTCGCCGTACAAATTCACCGGCCGGTTCGTAAACGAATGGGCGCGTTCGTCGAGCATTCCATCGGGCTTCAGAAATCCGCTGTGGGCCAACACCCGGCCCGCGCTGTCGGTGGCCTCAAACTCCACCCAAGCCTCATAGAGATCGCGCACCTCGGGAACAAGCGAATGTCCGATGTTCTTGTTCTGAATGACCGCGAGGACCTGTACGGTCTGTCCCGCGGAAACAGAGAACGGTTTCGTACCAAGGGGAGCAATCATGGAACCGCCGGCCGGCTTCAACGCGAACAGATCGACATTCAGATACATTCCGGACTTGAGAAACTCGACCGTCTTTTCCAACTGCTCCGTGAAGCCGTAATAGAACGGCACGGCCGTATTTCCGGCCGCCCATCGGTGCGATGCGAACATGCCGTGCTTGGCGCCATATTCACTCGCCGGTGCGGCGCCGGCCGGCATATGGCAATCCTGGCAGCGCGTGACCGCCGCGGTGTAGAACGGCAGCGGCGTCTGCCCGGAGAATTT
>JAJYKC010000315.1 GCA_021788955.1 Acidobacteriota bacterium | reverse complement strand
CACGGTGGAGTTCCGCCGCCCCGTCCCCATCGGCCGGCCGCTCCACGCGGAGGGGCGCGTGATCGCGCGACGACGGCGCATCATCGAGACCGAGGGCCTGGAAAATTGCAGCCGCCGCACCTCCGCCTTGCCTCCGCCCGCGATGCCCAGATAGACGAGCCCCGGAGCCTTGCCGCCCGGTCCCGCGTATCCTGTCACTGAAATTGCGTAAGTAGAATTCGTCAGCTTCGCCGCCGCGTGCGCCATCGCGACCGCTACGGGTTCGCTCACGGCCGTGTGCTCGGCAATCAACTCGGGCGGAATTCCGAGCAGCGACGTTTTCATCTCGTCGGTGTAGGTGAGAAACCCTCCGCGGAAATACCGCGAACTGCCGGGAATGCTGGTCACCCGCATGGCCACCAGCCCGCCGGTGCAGCTTTCGGCCACGCTGAGCGTCGCGCCGCGCTCCATTAGAAGCTCGCCGATCACCTGCTCGAGCGATGCTCCGCCGCGCGAATAGATCCGGTCTCCCAGCAGTTCCGCGACCTGGCTCTCCACTTCATCCAGAAGCGATTCAGCCTCGGCCTCGCGATCCGAACGTGCGCGAAGATGTACGTGAACGTCGCCGACGGCCGCCAGGATCGTCGTCACCGGATTTGTGTACCGTGTGTACACCGGCGCGATCAGGGCGTCGAGGTCGCTCTCGCCCATTCCGGCCACGCGCAGCCACCGGGTACGAATCACGAGCTTAGGAAGCCTCTGACGCAATCGCGGCGCGCATTCGTTGGTGAACATCGGCTTCAATTCGCCCGGCGGCCCGGGCAGCAGCAGGATCGAACAGCCGTCCGAGTCCACCCATTGGCCCGGTGCGGTGCCTCGCGGATTCGGAAGCGCCTCGGCGCCCTCGATCAAATAAGCCTGGCGCTTGTTGATCTCCGCCATTGGCCGGTTGAAACGGCGGAAACGCTCGGCGATGACGGCGCAGATCTCCTGGCTGAATACCAGCGCGCGGCCGGTTGCCGCGGAAACCGCATCGCGAGTGACGTCGTCTTCGGTTGGGCCGAGACCTCCGGTGAGGATCACGATGCGCGTGTCGCGCATCGCATCGCGTATGGCGCCGGTCAGCCGCGCGCGGTCGTCGCCGACAATCGACTTCCGCACTACTTCCACCCCGAGGGCATTCAACTCGTGCGTCAGGAACAGCGAGTTGGTATCGACTTTCGACGGCGTCAGCAGCTCGCTGCCAACGGCGATGATTTCGGCATCCGCCATGCCGGTTTAGGGCATCGGCCGGCCCTGGATGCCGGCGTCGATTCGATAAAGGGCGCTGCTGGTGGCGGCGATGAGCGCGCGCGACGGAGAGAAAGCCAGACCGACGATGCCGGGTCCGGAGACGAACAGCTCCGCCTCGCGGTCCGGGTTTATCCGCACGATCCCACGCCGTCCCCGCATGGAAGCAGCCACATACAGATTCCCCTCGGCGTCGAAGGCCATCCCTTGGGGACGCCCGAGCCCGCGGTAGAACACCTCCACTTCCCCGGCGTGCGAGATGCGGTGAACGACGTCGAAACTCGATGTTGTCGGGCCGGTCACGTACAGATACCCTTCCGGCCCAAACGCGAGGTGATAGGCAGCGAGCGACGGTTCGAGCGTGGCGAAGACGTAAATCTGGCGCGAAGGACTGATCTTGAAAATCGTGCCGCTTCGGTCGCCCACGTAGAGATTATTCTCGTCGTCGAAAGCGATGCCGGTTGCAACGCCCATGCCCTCGACGTAGACCGAAGTGCCGCCGCGCTCGTCCACCAGATAAACGAGCCCCTCGTGGCGGCTGGAGCAGAACAGATGGCCCTCGTGGTCGAAGGCGAGACCGGTGGCATTTACAATCCCCGTGGCGAACGGATTCGCGGCGTAGTTGGCGTCGACTTTGAAAATGGAGACCGCGGACTTTTGCCCACGCTGGCCGCTAAATGTGGCGTAAATGTTCCCAAGCTGATCGATGGCCGGATTGGCCACCGGGTGGAGTCCTTCGGCGATCAGGACGCCGATCTCGCAGGTCCAGGCGCTGCTGGCCTTGCCGCGCGAGGCAACGACGAGTTCGCCCACCGAGGCCCCTTCAGGCACGCGGACGACAAGACAGGAGTCCGACCCGATCACGACGGGCGCGGCGATTTCGCCGAGCGTTACCTCGGGAAGTTCTCCGCCGGTCATCCCCTTGCCGCGGACAAAAAACTCACCGCCGGGGATCGCAGCGGGAGGGGCCACTGCGGAAATGCGCGGGCGGCTGTTGGATTCCTTGGGGGTTGCCATAGTGTTAATGAAACTTAATAAATGTCGAATTTTCCGGCGATGAATAAGATCACGGCGCTATAAATTCCCGCCATCACGTCATCGAGCACAATGCCCAATCCGCCCGGCAGTTTCTCGATGCGCCGGATCGGATACGGCTTCAAGATATCGAAAAAGCGAAATAGGATGAAGGCCGCCACCCAGATGTGCAGGTGCCGAAGAGTGGCCGCGCCGGAGAGGGCGATCAACTGCCCGGCTACCTCGTCGACGACAACGATCTGCGGGTCCTTCTTGTTTTCCTGCCGGGCGAGGTCATGAGCCGCGCCGATGGCCGGTACGCTCAAAAACAATCCCCAAAAAAAGAAGGCGTTCGCGTGAGTATGCACCAGCATGCGAACCGCGTAGGCCATGCAAAGGGCGACCGCCGAGGCAAGCGTCCCAGGACCTACCGGGAAGTAGCCGATGCCAAACCAGGTGCCCACGAGGCGGGACAGAAGCCGGGCGCGGTGCGTGACCGGCGGCTGGGCGCTAGTGCTCATGAGACGGACCTTCCTTTTCTTCCGTGTCTTCCGGCGCAGGGATCGAGCCCGCGGAAGGCGACGGCGTGGGTATGACGTACCTGCCGGACATCCAGGCGCCCAAGTCGATCATCCGGCAGCGCTCGCTGCAGAAGGGAACGAAGGGTGAATCAACCGGGGTGTCCTGCTTGCAGGTCGGGCAGCGCATGGCTCCATCCGTGAGGTTAGCGCGCCGGGAGGGCGGTCGGTGGAGTGAAGATCGGGAAGAGCGGGGCGGGCGGAAGAGGCGGGCGGTCTTCCGATACTCCAGTGAGTGCGCCGGTCAGGTCGTAATCGTGCGCGCCGGTCACCCGGATACGGCGTATTTCTCCAGCGGCGGGTGGCTCGCCAACGGGTGCATCGGTGATGTAGCAGACGCCGTCGATCTCCGGGGCCTGCGTGGATAGCCGCCCCTGCCACAACAGCTCGGACTCGGCCGACGGGCCCTCGATGAGCACATCGAACTCCTGCCCGATCAGCGAGCGCATTCGCGCGCGGGAGATGCGCCGCTGAATGGCCATCAGCCTTCGCTTGCGGTTGTAAATCTCCCTGGCGCCCACTTTGCCGTCCAGATGGTAGCTCGCGCTGGTGTCTTCGTCCGAATACGAGAACACGCCGAGCCGGTCGAACTTCGCTTCCTCGACGAAGGAACACAGGGTCTCAAAATCGGCGTCCGTTTCGCCGGGAAAACCGACGATCATGCTCGTGCGGATTGCGACGCCGGGAATCGAGGCCCGAATGCGTTCGATCAGTTTCAGGAAGATATCGCCGTTGGCGCCGCGCTTCATCCGCTTCAGGACGCCGGCGCTTGCGTGCTGCAGCGGCATGTCGATGTACTTCACCAGCGACGGATGCGCGGCGATCGTATCGAGCAGCCGTTGCGTGATCCGGTTCGGATAGCAGTAGAGGAAACGAACCCACCTGGGCAGCGGCGTCTCGATCGCGGCCAGGCGATCGAGCAGCATCGCCAGACCGTCTTTCATCCCCAGATCCTCGCCGTAGCACGTGGTGTCCTGGCCAATCAGATTGATTTCCCGAACGCCCTGCGAGAACAGCCGCGCCGCCTCGGCAATCACCGACTCGAACCGCCGGCTGCGGAAAGCGCCGCGATACTGCGGGATCACGCAAAACGTGCAGGGATGGTCGCAGCCCTCGGCGATTTTGATATAGGCCGAATGCTGCGCCGTCGAAAGCACCCTCGGGGTCAGGTCGTGGTAGAGGTACGGCGTAGCCTCGCCGCCAGGTGCCGTTTCCCCCTCGCAGAGCGCCGCGATTTTTTCGATCTCGTTCGTGCCGATCAGGAAATCGACCTCGGGGATGTCCTTCTGGATGTCGTTCCGATACCGCTCCACAAGACAGCCGGCGACGATGAGTTTTCTGGCCCGGCCGGTCTTCTTGTACTCGGCCATTTCGAGGATCGTGTCGACCGACTCCTGCTTGGCCGGGTCAATGAAACTGCAGGTATTAACGACAATCACGTCGGCTTCGGCAGGATGCGGCGTCAATTCGTGCCCGTGCTGGGCCAAATGCCCCATCATGACCTCGGAATCGACGAGGTTCTTTGGGCAGCCGAGACTTACAAAGCCAACTTTCAAGGGAATGGATCCAGGACTGAGGCGAGTAGACCTTAAGGCTAACAGACTGATAGCCAATAGGCGGAGGAGAGCCCTGAGCCAAAGATGGAGAAACTACTTGTCCGGAACACGACCCGGAACGCTGTACTTGCCGATGCGGCCGAAGTCGCCGATACCAGCGCCACGCGCCGCCGGGGCCTGCTGGGCCGCGATTCGCTTGCT
>JAJYKC010000314.1 GCA_021788955.1 Acidobacteriota bacterium | reverse complement strand
CCCCATCCGCGGCTGGGCCTTCCAACGCGCCGTCCGCGCCTCGCCCTCCGCCACCGGCCGCTGAAGCGGGCCGCGAATCCCGCCGGCCGGCTCAAATTGCTCTCCTGATCCGCTAAAATAACGGCGGATCATGGAGTACTGCCGCATCGCCCCCTTCGCGTTCGCCCTCGCCTCCTGCACTCTCCTCTCCGCAGCCGAATCCGGCGCGAAGCCGGCGGTCACCTTCAGCCACGACGTCGCGCCCATCTTCTACCAGCACTGCGTTGTCTGCCATCACCCCAACGACATCGCGCCGATGTCGCTCGTCACGTATAAGGAAGCCCGCCCGTGGGCCGAAGCCGTCCGCGAAGCGGTCGCCGGCCGCAAGATGCCTCCCTGGCACGCCGACCCCTCCGTCGGCGTGTTCCGCAACGACGCGCGCCTGTCCGGCGCCGACATCGCCACCATCGAAGAATGGGCCCAAACCGGCGCCAAAGAAGGAAACCCGGCCGACCTTCCGCCCGCTCCCGTCTTTCACGACGGCTGGCACTTCCAGCCCGACGTCGTCTTCGCCATTCCGCCCGAGCAAGTCTCCTCCGCCGGCCAGGACGAGTACGAGTACATCTATGTGCCAACGAATTTCACCGAGGACAAATGGGTGCAAGTGGCCGAGGTCCTGCCCGGTGACCGTCGCGTCGTCCATCACGCCACCGTCAGCGTCGTAAGCGCGGACGCGGTCCCCAAGTCGGAGGCTCACCGCGAAAAGTCAGCCGCCGGCGGCGACAAGTACCGCTACACAACCGGAAAAGTCCAGCACCTCCGTCCCGAGGTCCCCGTCATCGACGATGGCTGCTCCGATCCCGGCGGCGGCGCTCTGCCCGGCGAAAAGCAATACATCAACCGTGTCCCCGCCATCTATCTTCCCGGCCACCTGCCCGAGGTCCGGCCGCCCGGCTACGCCCTTCGCATCCCCGCCGGCTCCTACCTCCAGTTCCAGATTCACTACAGCAACCGCCTCGGCCGCACCGTTACGGACCGCACCGCCATCGGCATCAAGTTCGCCGAAGAGCCCGTTACCCACGAAGTGGCGCAGTACGAGATCTGGAACAACATGTTTCTCATCCCGCCCGGCGACGCCAACCACCGCGTCACTTCCTGCTTCACGCTGCCAAAGGACGTCATGGCCGTCGCCTACACCGCCCACATGCACTTTCGCGGCAAAAGCATGAAGACCGAAGCCATCTTCCCCGACGGCCACCACCAGATGCTCTTCTCCGTGCCGAAGTACGACTTTCACTGGCAGGAAACTTACTTCCTCGAAAAGCAATTCATCCTGCCCAAAGGCACAAAACTCGTAACCACCGCCTACTTCGACAACTCTCCGAATAACCCGCTCAACCCGGATCCCACGAAAGCCATCCGCTGGGGCGAGCCAAGCGGCGAAGAGATGATGGGCTTCTGGCTCGCTTTCTCCGACATCACTCCCGCCGGTGAACACGCCGCCGGCGGAAAGTAACATTTCCCACCCATCGCTTATGTGCCGCCACGCCACCTCGCGCCGGGATTTCTTCCGCGACATGATCCTCGGCCCCACCGCCGGAGCTTCCCTCCTCTCGCTCGCCTCCGTCCGCGCCGCCTGGGCGCAGGCCTCCTCCGCCAACGCCCCAACGAACCTGTTCGACATCCAACCCGTCGCTGAAGACGTCTACTTCGCCTTCGCCCGCCCGCAGGCCGTCGCCAACTGCAACGCCACGATCTTCGTCAACTGGGCCGACGTGCTCGTCGTCGACGCCCATTCCAAACCCTCCGCGGCCTCCGCCCTGATCGCGCAAATCCGCAAGCAGATCACCCCCAAGCCCGTCCGCTATCTCGTGGACACCCATTTTCACTGGGACCACGCGCAGGGCAACGCCGGCTACCGCGAAGCCTTCGGCAAGGACCTGAAAATCATCTCGAGCGCCGCCACCCGGAAACTCGAAGCCACCCTGCTCGCCCCGCGCCTCCAGGCTTCGCTCGATCCCCACGGCCATCCCTTCTCTTCCCAGCCACACATCCCCGTCCTGCTCGACGAAGCCCGCAAACAACTCAGCGCCGCACGCTCTCCGCAGCAACGCGCCGCCCTCGCTGAACGCATCCGCCAACTCGAGTCCTTCGCGCGCGAAATGCGAAACTTCCATCCCGAGTTACCCACCGTCACCTTCGACAAATCCTATGTAATTCGCGACAGGGCCCACGATTTACACATCGAGTTTCACGGCCGCGCGCACACCGCCGGCGATGTCGTTGTCTATTGCCCTCAGAAACACGTGGTCGCCACCGGAGACATGGTCATCGGCACGCTGCCCTTCCTGGGCGACTGCTATCCCAAAGAATGGCCGAAGACCATCGACTCCGTCGCCAAACTCGACTTCAACCGCGTCTGCGGCGGCCACGGAAACGTCGGCCACGGCAAGCAGCGCATGATGGACCAGCGCAATTACATTGAAGAGCTGGCCGAACGCGTCGAAAATGGCAAGACGGCGGGACTCTCCCTCGCCGACATACAAAAGAGCATCCCCGTTGCTTCGATCAAAGCCTTTTCCGACGATGGCTACGGCAGACTCCTCTCCTCCGGCCGCGATCTCTCTTCCATGCAGCAGGCCGTCGACACCAACATCGAGCACATCTACACCCGCCTCGGCCAAACCTAACTCCCCGGCAACTTGCTCCCGAGCCGATCGGATGTATGATTTACGATAGCCGCGATCGCAGCGGCCAAGGAAAGGGTTCGCGTGTCATCACATTCATTCTCCAGACGCCACTTCTTCTTCGGTTCGCTCCTCGCCGGCGCCGTCCCCGTCGGCGGCTTTGGCAGTGTCCCGTCTCTCCGCGCCCTTGGCTACAAGCCCTTTTACGACAGACTGAACGTCGCCGCCATCGGCTGTGGCGGCCAGGGCGGCGTCGATCTGAACGACGCGGCCCGCACCGAAAACATCGTCGCCCTCTGCGACGTCGACGTGAATCGCGCCGCATCGAACATCAAGAAGTTCGAAGGCCGCCCGCTCTATCGCGACTTCCGCGTCATGCTCGACAAGGAAGGCAAGAACATCGACGCCTGCACCATCGGCATCCCCGATTTCATGCACGCCACGGTCGCCCTCGCCTGCATGGAGCGCGGCAAGCACGTCTACTGCGAGAAGCCCCTCACCCGCACACCCTGGGAAGCGCGCATCCTCCAGCAGGCCGCCATCAAATACAAAGTCGCCACCCAGATGGGCAACCAGGGTTTCTCCGCCGAAGCCCATCGCGTCGCCTGCGAAATCCTCTGGTCCGGCGAAATCGGCGACGTCACCGAAGCCCACGTTTCCACCACGCCCGGCACACACCCCACCGCCCTGCAAGCCCTGCCTCCCGCCGAACCGGTCCCCGCAACGCTGGCCTGGGAAAACTGGCTCGGCTCCGCGCACGACCGTTCCTTCAGCACCGACTACGTCCCGTATAACTGGCGCGGCTTTTTCGACTTCGGCACCGGCCAGATCGGCAACTGGGCCACCCACACCGCCGGTCCGGTCCACTGCGCGCTCCAACTCACCGCGCCAACCAGCGTCGAACGCACCGAAGACGTCGGCCCCAGCAGCATCACTTTCCCCACCCGCGCCATTATCCGCCTCGACTTCCCGGCCCGCGGCGCCATGCCGGCCGTGAAAGTCTTCTATCACGACTCCGCCCGCCCCAGCGCCCCCGACGCCTACCACGTCCCCGGCATGGAGAACGAAACCATCCTGCCGCCCATGTTCAACCTCGCCGGCAAAGGCCGCCCCCGAATCGGCGTCCATCCCGAGGGATCGTATCCCCGCCGCCCGCGCCCGCACCTGCCGCCCGGAGAACGCATGGGCGCCGGAGGGCCGGGCGTCAAGGTCTTCGGTGAAGCTCCTGAACCGCCGCAGCCCGGCATCCTCAGCGGCAACGGCAGCGTCTTCATCGGCACGAAAGGCATCATGGCCACCTGCGCGCGCGGCGAAGGCGTATGGCTGCTTCCCGCCTCCCGCTGGGCCGAATACGTCTTGCCTCCTGAACTTCTCACCCGCTCCCCCGGCCACATGCTCGATTGGGTCCGCGCCTGCAAGGGTGGCGACCCCGGCTGCTCGAATTTCTCCATCTCCGGACCCTACGCCGAATGGCTCGCCCTCGCCGCCATCGCCTTCCGCGTTCCCGGCAAACTGGATTGGGACACCAAAAACCTCCGCTTCACCAACAGCCCGGAAGCCAACAAATTAGTCAAACCCGTCTTCCGCTCCGGCTGGGAGATGAAACTGTGAGCGCCCTCAACCGGAGGAACTTCACTAAACTCGCTCTCGCGGCCCTGCCCGCCGCCCGTCTCCTCGCCAAGCCGGACTCCGAGTTCGGCGGCGTGCAAATCGGCATCAACGCCCCCTACAGCTTCCACGGCATGCCGGACGACTCCGCCAGCGTGCTGAAGGATCTGATGGACCTCAACCTGAGCGCCGTCGAGCTCCGCTCCCAACCCGTCGAGCAATACTACGGCGCCCCTGTGATGCCGCGCGGCCGCAATCTGACTCCCGAGCAGAAGGCCACCCTCGCCGCCCTGCGCAAATGGCGCCTCAGCGCGCCCATGTCTCAGTTCCAGGAATTCCGCCACAA
>JAJYKC010000313.1:2195-4635 GCA_021788955.1 Acidobacteriota bacterium | reverse complement strand
TCGGACATGAGACGATTGTGACGCGCCGGGAGAGTTCACCGCGAACCGCGGTCGAGCATGCCCGCCGCGATGGCGGCGCGGGCGTTGCGCGATCGGACCGGGTAGGAGAAGGCGACAGGCTCGTCTCCGGTCTCCACCCAATGCAGGACCGTCCCGGACGCCGGGGCATCGCGGATCTCGATCGGCACATAAGCGGAGAATCCCGGGTCGACGTCGCGCTGCTGCAAAGAGCCGGCCAGCCGCCCGTTGCGCACCGAGTATGAGAGCTTCAGCGAAGGAATGCCGGTGCTGTAGACCCAATTGTCGAAAAAACCGGCCAGCGTCGCTCCGCGAGGAAGGAACCCGCGTGCCGCCTCCTCAAACTGTTGCGTGGACATCGGGGTATCTGCAAAGCGTGCGCAGAGAGTCCGGAGAAATTCGTCGAAGCGCTCGTCGCCCATCCTCAGGCGGAGCATATGAATAATCCACGAGCCCTTCTCGTAGGTGATGATGCGCCACGCTTCCGGCGCGCTGGAACTACGCAGCCTTGTGCCCCAGACAATCGGACCGGCGGACTCGATGGTTTGCCCCTGCGAGTCGCGCTCGAGCAGGTTCTTGCGGTACTCCGCCAGAACCTGTTGCACAGCGCTGGGGCCTTTTCGCTGCTCTAGGTACAGAAGAGCGGTGTAGTTAGCGAGCGCTTCGACAAGCCATTCATCGGCGTCGCTGGCGGGTACGACAAGGTTGCCCCACCACTGGTGGGCGATCTCGTGCGTCTCCAGCAGATCGAAGAAGAACACCTGCGCGGAGCGAGATCCAACGCCCGAAGCCGCGCGCGCGGGATCGAGATACGCCAGATTCGAGAGGTAGACGAGGCCCGGGAACCCTTGCCCAAAGGAACTCGGGATCGGCGAGATGGTGTTGGTCTTCAAAGGCGGCGGACCGAGCAGCGAGGACAAATAGGCGAACGTCGAGGCTGTGTTCTCCGAAATGCGGCGCAGCGCGTCGCGATAGGGCTCAAGGGGAGCGATGGGGGGCAGAGCGTCCGCGCGCTTCTGGAACGGCACCAGGGCCGGCGGCGCCGACGTGGGCGGGGGCGGCATGGGAGGGGGATTGGCGCAGATGCGCAGGCGCAGCGGCCCCTGGCGGAGTTCGCTGGTTTGAAAGTTGCCGAGGTTGAAGCCCGCAAAACGCACTGGCACGGGTGTTACAACGTGAAGGCTTCGGCGGCCCGCGGTCATCGTGTCCTCGACAACGTCGCCGGTGGCGACCAGCGTCAGGCCGGCGGGGAATTGGAAGTGGAGGTCGAAGTTCGCGAGTCCCATGCTGATCTGCGGATACCACGTGCCGCGGGATTCGACGAATAGCAATCCGTCGGGTGTGCGGCGAATCACATTGCCGTGATGGTGGAACTCAATCGTATGGCGGCCCTTGGCGAGCGGATGGGCGGGCACGAGCAGGAAGTCCTGGCCGTCGTCGAAAAGCGATGGCGGTCCGTCAAGCGGAGCCGGTTGGAAGACCTCGGCCGGCTCGCCGTCAATCCTGGCGGAAAGAATCGTCTCGTGCGCGGAAATGAAGCAGGGCACGGCAGCCAGCATCGCAGCCGGCGCGTCGAAGGTGGCTGTGGATGAGGCGTCAAGAGTGAGATTGGAGTCGAAGGAGGCGTCGATGCGGTACGAGGCAGGGACAGACGGAGGTGTCTGCGTAACGGCGGAAGCGGCTCTTTGCGGGGAGAACGAAGTCCAGATGTCGAAGTACTGACGTTGATTCCGCTGTGCGAACTGCCCGACCGTGACGTTAGGCTCATGCGCGGGGTCGTAGACGGCGTCGAAGCCGCCGGCGGCGCTACCGAGCGCGCTCAGAACGAAAACACCGCCGGCGCGCGTCTGAGACAGCAGGTCGAGCACAAGCCGGACGGTGAAATTGCCGAGTACGACCCGCAGGGCGGGCGAAGCCTGCGCGGATAAGATCGCAGGGGCATCCTCTTTGCCGGCGGCAGGAGTGGTTACGCGGTTGGCGGCGAGCGAAGCCGCCAGTTGACCGGCGGAGCCATCTCCCAGAACCAGGAACGCTCCCTGAAAATGCGCGTCCAGCGTGGGAGACCCGGTGAAGCGGGTCAGAGAGAGTCGCTCGGCTCGATTCGGCGGCACAACCAAAACCTCGCCGTCACCGGCATCGGTGGTCGAAGCGAAATAGGCGCCCGGGCGCATGCCGTTCACCGGTTTGGCGAAGATCAGGTAACCGGAATTGAGATAGATCGTCAAACCCGGCCGCGCGATGCGGAAGTCGTGGACGCGGTAACACGCGGCGGGGTCGAGAGAAGCCGAAGCAAGCTCGGCAGCGACGTCGTGTGCGCGCCGGCCTTGTCCCGCAAGCGGGAGAGCCGCCACCAGCGCGAGCGTCAGCACACGCTTCACAGCTTCAGTGTAGGGCTTCGCGAGGCTTGTTCCTCTGGGCAGTC
>JAJYKC010000313.1:0-2185 GCA_021788955.1 Acidobacteriota bacterium | reverse complement strand
TCATCCTTCAATGAGAAAATGCTGGGGTGGGCTGGACGCCGCCCGGCCTCAGGCGGCCGAGGGTTCGGTGGCCGGTTCGGGTGGGACTTCGCTGGCCCCGAGCATTTGGATCGGAATCTCGGCCCCGCCCCACCCGCGCGGGTGAAAGATCTGAAGCTGGATCGATCCAGGAAGCTTTGCGTTCGCCGACTCGATGGCGAACTCGTAGTGGGACGGGGCTTCGGTCTCACGCCCGGCGAATCGCCAGAACATTGCGCCTCCCTGGCTCCATAGGAAATGGGTGAGCATCAGCCCTGAGACCGGCTCGCCAGCCGCGCTCCGGACAGAGATGGCGATCTTGATCTGCCGGGCGCCGGCGAGGCCCTCCCGATCCGGTGCAACCAGCCAGGGCTCGCGCTTCTTTTGTCCGGCCGCGATCTCCCGTAGTCTTTCCAGCGCCTTGCGGGCGTTCAGCCCGGCGCGGCCGGACTCCGCCGAGAGGTGTTCGAGGACGGGCAGGAAGCGCGGATCGTCGCTGGCTTTCATGGCCCAGGCGGCCGCCGCCCGGAACAGCGGATCCGGCGATTCCGTCATTTCGACGAGCCCGGGGATCGAACGGGGGTCGCCGCGGCGATGCAATCCGAGAAGCGCGTTGGCCCGGACGCGGTGATGCGGGTCGCGGGCGAATTGTTCAAACACCTGTGCGGTACTCAGGCGGCTGCGTTCCCAAAGCGCTTCGATGCGGTCCGCGCGTTGCCGGTGGTCGACGATGAGCGAGGCGCGTTCGGCGGACCCGGGCGGCGCGCCGGGAGCCCCGGCAGCGGCGCTGATGCTGCTCAAAAAGCGGGTGTCGAATTGAGAGATCTCGTGGGTGATGCGGACAGCTTCGGAAAGCGAGAGCTCACGGGGATCGATCAAGGTGCGGATGAAGGAGCCGCGGGAGGCGACCATTCCGAGGAGCGAGCGCGCACCCCAAGCCGCCCGTTCCTCGTCGAGCAAGGCGACGGCGGCGCGTACGACGCGCGGTTCGTCCAGCGCGATGAGTTCCCGCAGCGCAGCGGTGGTACGGACCGGATCGGCGCTGAACGTACGTAACAGGGCCCCGATACGGAGCGCCAGTTGCTCGGCCATGTCAGTTACCTGATCGGCCAGAGCGGGCGAAGTATGAGTGGATGGCCCTAGCCGGATCAGCGGAACACCGAACCGTCCGCCTAGATGAACATTTCCTCGTCGCTGGTGGCCTGCGCCACACTGGGCCGGCTGCCGCGCACCAGGAAATCGAGTGCGGCGCGGACCCCGGCGGCGATGCCGTGCAACTCCCGGACCGGCCACATGACGCTCTCCTGGACCGCGGTGACGGTCTCTTGGGCGCGCGTCATCGTGTCATCGAGGACCAGTTCCATGCGGTCCATCTGCACACGCGCCCGGCTGGTGGCGTCGGTGACCATCTCCTCGACCTTGGCGAGTTGTTTGCGCGCCGACTCCAGAATGGCGTTGGCGTGAGTGGTGATCTCCAGAATCTGCTTCCGGTTCTCATCGACGGTCTCGCGCGTCGATTCCACCAGCGACTCGACCCGCGGGAGCAGGGCAACCACCTTCTCCTGTGTCGCCTTGCTGATGCGATAGATGCCGATCAGCATCGCCGCCTGCACCAACATGGCGATCGCAGCGAGTCCGACGAAAATCGTCATTAGGATGATCAGAGTCTGTTGATCCATGTCGGAGAGTGTGGGAAAAGGCGGTGTGGCGTAGCTTCAGCCTTCCGTGGTCGGCGCGGGGCCGCGCATCGCTTCGCGATAGGCCTGTTTCCCGGCTTCAACCGCCGCGGAAACCTGATCGCGCTGGCGAACGACGGTGGCTCTGCCTTTGTCAATCGCCTCATTCACGGCAGCCTTGCCGCGATCCACGGCGTCGTTGGCGGTGTCGCGAAGTTCCGAGCTGCGCTTCTTCAGGTATTCGCGCCCGTCGTCGGCGCGCTCCTTGAGATAGTTCCGGGTCTCCTCGCCGCTCTGGGGCGCGAATAAAACGCCCGCCACCAGGCCCAGTCCCAGTCCAAGAAAGAAATAGGGAAGTTTATTGTCGTCTGCCACTTCGTGCCTCCTAGCTGGTGCGAGCCCGCCTCAGACCTCGAAGCGCCAGCGCGCCCCCTCAATCCCAGAATAGCAAGGACACTCCGGCAGGACACACCGGATGGGTCTTCGCGAGG
>JAJYKC010000312.1 GCA_021788955.1 Acidobacteriota bacterium | reverse complement strand
TGGAGATGGCGGATTCGCACCATCATTACGGGTCGACGTCGGCGCCGCTGGTGGTGGGAAACCTGGTGGTCGCGGGCGTGTCGGGTGGGGACGAAGGGATTCGGGGATTCCTGGCGGCGTACAAGGCGGAGACGGGGGAGCGGGCGTGGCGGTTCTGGACGATTCCGGCGCCGGGTGAGCCGCTGGCGAAGACGTGGGACGGGAGGGCGCTCGAGCACGGGTGCGCGTCGACGTGGCTGACGGGGACGTACGATCTGGAGACGAACCTGCTGTTCTGGCCGACGGGGAATCCGTGTCCGGACTTCAATGGGGCGGAGCGGAAGGGTGATAACTTGTATTCGGATTCCGTCGTGGCGCTGGATCCGGAGACGGGGACGCTGAAGTGGTATTACCAGTTCACGCCGCACGATCTGCACGACTGGGATTCGACGGAGACTCCGATGGTGGTGGATGCGGGGTATCACGGGGAGCGGAGAAAACTGCTGCTGCAGGGGAACCGGAACGGATTTTTCTACGTGCTGGACCGGACGAATGGAAAGTTTCTGGCGGCGACGCCCTTCGTGAAGAACCTGACGTGGGCGAAGGGGATTGGCGCGGACGGTCGGCCGATATTGGCGGAGGGCTGGCAGCCGACGGCGGAGGGGACGCGGATTTGTCCGTCGATGGACGGGGCGTCGAACTGGATGTCGACGTCGTTCAATCCGGGCACGGGGTTGTTCTATCTGATGGCTCTGGAGAAGTGCAACATCTTCAGCAAGAACAACGAGTGGTGGAAGCAGGGCGAGTCGTTTTACGGGGGTTCGGCGCGGGAGGACCGGACGGTGCGGCCGCGGAAGTATCTGCGGGCGATCGATCCGCAGACAGGGCGGATTGTATGGGAGTACGAGCAGAAGGGGCCGGGCGGGTCGTGGGCGGGGTTGCTGACGACGGCGACGGGGCTGGTGATCTTCGGCGATGACGACGGGGCAATGACGGCGGTGGATGCGGCGACGGGGAAGCCGCTGTGGCATTTCAATTTGAGCCAGCATTTGCATGCTTCGCCGATGACGTATGAGATTGATGGGCGGCAGTATATCGGGATGGCGGCGGGTTCGAACGTGGTGGTGTTCGGGCTGTAGGTGCGGGGAGCAATCGGACCGGCGAGACCGAAGATGAGGCGACGCGAGGAATCGAGGAGGCGATTCGGTTGTACCTGTCGCCCGCCGAGATCGAGATGCCGCCGAGCGCAAACTCGGTCGAGGTAACGGTTGGGTGAGCGGGGGACGCCGCGGCTAACGGCTGACCAAGTGGTTTCGATCCTCCGGTGGCATGGTTTCACTCTGGCCGGTACCGCCGGCAGCCAACAGAAGTGGCGCAACAATTCAACAGCAAAGCAAGTAATCGTGCCGTACCACCGGGGGCGAGTCCTGCCGCTTGGCACGATGAAGGCGATCATCGTGGGAAGCGGAATCGATCCGGCGGATTGGATGAGGTGGCTCTCGAGAGCGATATGCGCGGGTTTGAGGAGGCCGGGTTCGGCGCTCGTTGGTTGTTGGGGGCGGGTGGAGGAAAAGCGAAAGCAAACGACAATCCGGAGGTGTAGTTTGCGCGGTGACAGGGCGGCGTTGACTGATAAGTTGACCGAGTGTTGATGTTTCGCTCATAAATGTGAGCGACGGTCGCTCGATTAGCTGAATTCAGATCATCACTAGTGGTTGTGTAGTATTTTCTTGACTTCCGTTTTCTTCCGTGTCAGTATTCCCAAAACCGTTTTTTTGTTGGGATCTAACCTCCTTGTGGTGAAGGTAGACTACTGGCGCCTTGTGGCGCTGGCGTGTCGCGGCAGATCTGACGGGCCCCGTGAAGCGTGGTACTGACGGGCGGATCGGCCGCGCGGTTTGAATCGACCCATTCGAGGGTAAGGACGGAGAGGGAAACGATGCTGACACGAAGAATACTTCTGGCTGTTTTGACGGCTGCGATGGCGGCGGCGCCTCTGCTGGCGGATGTGACCGGCTCGATTCTGGGGTCGGTGAAGGATAGTAGCGGGGCAGTGGTTTTGGGCGCCACGGTGACGGCGACGAACCGGGACACGAACTTCAGCAAGACGTCGACGACGGGTGTGCAGGGGGAGTATCGGATTCTGGCGCTGCCACCGGGTAACTACACAATCACGGCGTCGGCGGCGGGCTTCGAGCAGTTTGTGACGAAGGGGATCGACCTGAAGGTGAACGACGAGTTGCGCATCGACGTCACGCTGCAGGTGGGCAACATCCAGCAGAGCGTGAGTGTGGAAGCGAATCCGGTGCAGGTGGAGACAGACAGCACGCAGTTGGGGCAGGTGATCGAGTCGCGGAAGATTCTATCGCTGCCGCTGAACGGGCGGAGTTTCATCGATCTGCTGGGGTTGCAGGCGGGGGTGGCGCCGGCGACGTCGGGTTCGATCCAGCAGGACCGACCGGTGTCGGGGATTTTGTCGGCGGGCAACATTTCGGTGAACGGCGGGCGCGAGACGGCGAACGCGTTTCTGGTGAATGGCGGCGATGTGAGCGAAGGGCGCAACCTGGGCGCGGGGTTGATTCCGAACCTCGATTCGATTCAGGAGTTCCGGCTGATTACGAACAGTTTTGACGCCGAGTACGGGAAGTTCAGCGGCAGCGTGATGAATGCGATTACGAAGTCGGGCACGAACGGTTTTCACGGCGACGTGTTCGAGTTTCTGCGCAACGACAGTTTCGACGCGCGGAACTTCTTCGATCCGACGAAGGCGGAGTTGCGGCGCAACCAGTACGGCTTCACGGCGGGCGGTCCGTTCTGGAAGAACAAGCTGTTCTGGTTTACGGATTATCAGGGGACGCGGCAGGTGGCGGGAGCGAGCACGGGGGATGTCGCGGTGCCGAGCATGGCGCAGCGGGCCGGCGTTTTCGGGCCGGGAGCGTTTGTGGACGCGAACGGAAATCCGACGACGGTGCAGGGCAGTTACTGGGCGGGCGTGCTGGCGAACCGGCTTGGCTACGGGGTGCAGAACGGCGAGCCGTACGGCGGGTGCACGGATCCGGCCAACTGCGTGTTTCCGAACGGCACGATTCCTTCGCGGGCGTTCGACCGGGTGTCGACGAATGTGCTGCCGTATATTCCGACGCCGAACCAGGCGAGCGGATTGTATGCGAACGCGAGCCAGAAGAACGTGGTGGACGACGACAAGATCGGCGAGCGCGTGGACTTCATCAACCAAATGACGGGCAACTGGTCGTTCTACTACCACCTGGACGATACGACTGTGAACGACGCGCTGCCGAACTCGGGGGCGAGCGTGCCGGGCTTCCCGGCGATTACGCCGTCGCGGGCGCAGGAAGCGGTGATGAGCGACACGAAGACGCTGGGGCCGACGATGGTGAACGAGTTCCGGGTGAGTTTCTTCCGCACGTCGACGACGACAAACCAGCCGGAGGGCAGCTTCACGAAGCTTTCGACCCTGGGGTTCGCGACGGGTGCGGGGACGCTGGGGATTATTCCTTCAGGTCCGGCGGGTTTTCCGCAGACGGTGCCACCGATGTACTTCAATAACTTTTCGATCGGCGTGCCGACGCTGACGACGTTTCAGCCGGACAACACGTGGCACTTTGCGGACGGGTTTTCGAAGGTGGCCGGGACGCACAGCATGAAGTTCGGCGGGGAGTTCCGCTATCTGCAGGTCAACGAGCGGAACACATGCGCGCCGAACGGGGATTTCACGTTCGACGGGAGCACGACGGGCGTGGACATCGCGGACTTTCTGATCGGCGCGCCGGTGAATTACAACCAGTGCAGCCAGCAGTTCCTGGATTCGCGGACGAGGTATGGGGCGGCTTATGGGCAGGATTCGTGGAAGATCCGTCCGAACCTGGTGCTGAACTACGGGCTGCGTTGGGAAGTGAGCATGCCGTGGTACGACACGCAGGGCAAGATTGAGACGATCGTGCCGGGCGAGCAGTCGACGATGTTTCCGACGGCGCCGTTGGGATGGGTCGTGCCTGGGGATCCGGGGATTCCGAGCACGCTGGCGCCGACGCGGTATAACAACTTCGCGCCGCGGCTTGGCATCGCGTATTCGCCGGATTTCAAGGACGGAATTCTGCACAAGATTTTCGGCGGCGCGGGGAAGACGAGCATCCGCGCGGCTTACGGGATTTACTACACATCCATCGAGGACCTGAACCTTTTCTACGAAGTCGGCGACGCGCCGTTCGGGTTGTACTGGGTGAGCCCGCAGCCGACAATGCTGGATACGCCGTTTCAGACCCGGTCCGACGGGACGTCGCAAGGCCAGCGGTTCCCATTTACGTTCCCGGTGCCGGGGAGCCCGGCGAACAAGACCCTCGATTACTCGGTGTACTTACCGATTTCGTACTCACCGGGTTATTCGACTCACAACCAGATGCCGTACTCGGAAGATTATAACCTGACGATTCAGCGGGAGCTGTCGACGAACACGGTTCTGACGCTTTCTTATGTTGGCACGCAGGGACATATGCTGATTTCGCAGTACGACGCAAACCCTGGGAGTCCGGCGCTTTGCATGCAGTTGAACGCGCAAGGGGCGACGCCAACGTGCGGTCCGAACGGAGAGCAGACGACCTACACGCTGCCGAACGGGACGCAGGTGTTCGGGACGCGGACGGCGCTAGGTACGGCG
>JAJYKC010000311.1 GCA_021788955.1 Acidobacteriota bacterium | reverse complement strand
ACCCACCTGCAGCGCCTCATTCACCTTGTTCAGATAATTCACCGCCGCCGCCAGCACCAGAAATCCCAGAACCACCTTCACCCGCACCATCCAACCCCCGCTCCGCGGCAGCTTCCGCAGATACGACGGAAACAGCGCCAGAAAGAAAAACGGCGCCGCCAACCCAGTGGCGAACGACAGCATCCCGAACACCGGCTGCAGCCCCTCGGCCTGTACCGACGCCACAAAAAGCGGACCCACAATCGGCCCGATACACGCAAAGGAAGTCAGCGTGAACGTCAGCCCCATGATCAGCGTGCCCACGTACCCGCCCGTCTCGCTCGCGGCATTCAGCTTCGTCAGCATCCCCGAAGGCAGCGCCAGCTCGAACGCCCCCAGCAGGCTCAGCCCGAACACCACAAACACCGCCGTAATAAACCCGTTCACCCACGGGTTCGACCCCAGGATCACCACCCCGAACGGCCCGGCGATCGCCTTCGCAATCCACCCCAGCCCCGTAAACAGCACAATGATCCCAACGCAGAACAGCAGCGCATGAGCCGCCGCGCCGCTCCGTCCTCCCGTCGCCTGCGCCTCGCCTTCCCCCTGCCCCTGCCGGTTCAGGAAAAACGATACCGTGATCGGAATCATCGGAAAAACGCACGGAGTGAAAATCGAAGCCAACCCCAGCACGAACGCCGTCAGCAGGAACCCGGCAAAGCTCTGCGTATCCCCGCCCCCCGCCAGCGGTTTCGCCGGGCTCGCCGGAGCAGCCGCCGCCTTCGCCCCCGCCGCCGGAACTTCGATGTACCCGGCCGGAATCGCCGCCGCCTCCCCCGCCCCGGCGTCCATCTTCACCGCCGCCGCCGCCGTCTTCTTCTTCGGAGGCAGGCAGATCTTATCCGTGCACGTCTGGTAGCGCGTCTGCGCCGTCAGCTCGACATCCCCGCTCGCCGATGGCGCAAACTCCACCTCCACGAGAAACACCACCTGCTTCTCGTAGGTCTCCGTCTCCAGTTGAAAATTCGGGTCGAACTTCCGGTCCGGCTTCGGCTCGAACCACCGCACATGAGTCACCGCCGGGTTGTCCGCCAGACTCAGCTTTGTCGGATTCGGCCCGCCCGGAGGCGTAGTCGGCGAGTACATATGGTATCCCTCGCCGATCGTGGCCGTCAGCTTTCCGAGCGCCTTCCCGCCCGGCTTGGCCGCCGCCGGAGAAAATTCAAGCGTCCACTGCACCGGGTCCGGCGCCGCCGCGCGCACCAGTCCCACCGCGGCGATCGCCGCCGCCAGAAACACTAGGGGCCGTTTCAGCATGTCTATCTCTAGAATCCCACCGGCAGCCGCCGGCATTTTTGACTAATCCACCGCGGTCGCCGTGCGCGCGCCCAGCTCCTGCTCGATCCGCTCGTTCACCCGCCCCTCGGCAAACTCCACCGCCACGCGAATCCCGTTCTTGATCGCGTTCCCGTTCGACCGCCCGTGACAGATGATGCACACGCCCTTCACGCCCAACAGCGGCGCCCCGCCGTACTCGCTGTAATCCACGCGCTTCTTGAAATCCCGGTACGCCGCCCGCGACAGCACATACCCGATCTTCCGCGTGATCGTCTCCTCGAGCGACTCCTGCAGCATCTGCTTGAACATGTCCACCAGCCCCTCGCTCACCTTCAGCGCCACGTTGCCAATGAACCCGTCGCAGACAATCACGTCCGTCTTGCCCGAGTAAATGTCCCGCCCCTCGACGTTGCCCACAAACTTCAACGGCAGCGCCTTCAGCAAAGGCGTCGTCTTATGCGTCAGCTCGTTGCCCTTGTGCTCTTCCTCGCCGATCGACAGCAACCCTACCGTCGGCTGCCCCACGTGGAAAATCACCCGCGAATAAATCTCGCCCATCACCGCGAACTGCGCCAGCATCCGCGGCGTCGAGTCCACGTTCGCCCCCACATCCACCACCACCACCGGCTTCCCGGCAAGCGTGGGAAACGCCGAAGCCAGCGCCGGCCGGTGCACCCCGGGCAGCATGCCCTGCACCATCTTCGCCGTCGCCATCACCGCGCCGGTGTTGCCCGCAGACACCAACCCGTCCGCCAGGCCCTCGCGCACCAGCCGCGCCGCCACGCGGATCGAGCTGTCGCGCTTGTTCCGCATCGCCCACGCCGCGCTGTCCTCCATCGTGATCCACTCGCTGGCGTGATACACCTCGATCGGCAGAGCCGCCGCGCCCTCATGCTGCGCCAGCTCTTTCTTGACCCGGTCTTCCGGACCAACCAGAATCACCCGCACGCCCAGCGAGCGCGAAGCCCGGATGGCGCCTTCCACTTCCGCTTTCGGGGCGTGGTCGCCCCCCATGGCGTCAACGGCAATGGTCACCATATCTTTGTGGGAACTTAGGTGACTTATTCGGCGGCTACCTCAACTACGTCCCGGCCCTTGTACTGCCCGCAGTGCGCACACGCCCGGTGCGGCACCTTCGGCTCGTGACAATTCGGACACTCCGCCAAACTCAGAGCGCGCAAAGAATCGTGCGCCCGCCGGGTAGAGGTCCGCCGCTTGGAATGGCGTCGTTTAGGATTCGGCATAATCTTCTCACTTACTCCTGGCTTCTTGCTTCTTGCTTCTTAACTTCTTGCTCCCGCAATGCTGCCCATCGGTCATCCACCGGCTTCACCTCGCACCCACAGGAACTCACATTCCGATTCGCCCCGCATACCGGGCAAATCCCCTTGCAGTCCTCGCGGCACAGCTTCCGCATCGGCATCGCCAGCAGCACCTGCTCCCGCAGCACATCCTTCAATTCAATCCCGCCTTCGGAGTAAAACGCGGCGTCGCTGTCATCATTCCGCAGCGCAATCTCCTCGCGTCCTTCCTCGTCGGCCAACCGCTCCGGCAGGTAGCTTAAATCAAAATCCCCTTCAATCACAAACCCCGCCGGCTCCAGGCACCGGTCGCAGTCGGTTTCCATCTCGACATGCATCCGCCCGCGCACCCGGATCTCCTCGAGCGTTTCGTTCTGCAGTACCGCTTCGCCGGACGCTTCGAGCGGCCTAGTCTGCCGCGCGCGATCCCCAAAATCTATCTCCCCCGCTGGCAGGGCCACGGAGAACGGGACGCTCCGCAACTCCAGATCTTTCAAACGGATGAACAAGCGTTACCTCGGCTCGTAACGGGCGGGAATCGCCGGAATTTCTACTATAGCAAACCCTAAGCCCCTCATCCCACGTCCCTTTCCCGCCCGCGCTTAGCTACACTAGCAGGCGTGCGCGCACTCGGGCGCATGGAGAATCCCCAATATGAAATATGCCGCCGGTTTCATCCTAGGCCTCATCATCCTGCCGCTCTGCGGCTACCTCTATCTCGTCCTCGGACTCGCCCCCGTCGCGACCTCCGCTCCGCCCATGCCCTTCGAAACCTACTTCGCCAAGAAAGCCCTCCACGCCCGCATCAGCCGCGACGCCCCCACCACCGACGCCATCCAGCCCACCGAAGGCAACCTGCTCGTCGGCGCCAATGTCTACAAACAGAACTGCGCCGTCTGCCACGGCCTCCCCGGCCAGCCCAAATCCCACATCGCCGAAGGCATGTTCCCGCCCCCGCCCCAGCTCTTCCAGGGCAAAGGCGTCACCGACGACCCGGCCGGTGTTACGTACTGGAAAGTGAAAAATGGCATCCGCCTCACCGGCATGCCCGGCTTCGGCTGGACGCTCTCCAACGAGCAAATGTGGCAGGTCGCCGTCCTCCTCGCCAACGCCAACAAAGTCCCACCCAGCGTCACCCAGTCCCTACAGCAGCACTGAACGCGGCCTAAAATGGCGTCGTATGCCTTCCAACCGCCGCCCGGCCACGGAAGGGCGCGAATCGCGAACACCCGTACGGCATCACGGTCCCCACCGGCAACGCGGTCTATCTGATTGACATGGTCCCACTCTCCAAGGAGGACGCCGCCAAACTCGCCGCTATCGAGCGCGAGACCTCGGCCGCGGATGACGCCTTCCGCAGCGCCGACTAAAACTGGCAGCAGTTCAAACAGCAACTCGTCGCCAGCCACCCTCGAATCGGCGAGGCAAAAGTCGGCACAAACGCTTGGAACCTTGGACCCGGCCTTCTCTCCGGACTTCCGCTTCGCCGTCCCGGCAGGCAACTACTAACCCTCCCGTCACATCCGAGCGCCCTCCTCCGTCATCCCTATTGAACGAAGGAGAAACCCATGAATCCCCGGGCAGCCACTACCAACTTCCATCCCGAACTCGATACCTTCCTTCCCCCCATCGAAAAGCCGAAAGGCCTCCTCATGAAACTGGCCTACTACTTCACCCGGCGCCAGTTCGGAAAAGTCCTCACCCCGCTCAAGGTCCACTCCGCCCGCCTGCCCGCCGCATTCGGCATGTTCTATTCCAAAATCGGCCAACTCGACAAGAAACTCTCGCTACCCCCGGAAACCGCCCTGCTTATCCGCGAGCATGTCGCCCACCTCAACGTCTGCCTCTTCTGCATCGATATCGGCCGCTCCTTCGTCATCCGCAATGCCATGAACCAGGCCAGGTTCGACGCCCTCGCCGAGTACGAAACGAGCCCTCTCTTCACCGGCAAAGACCGCCAGGTGGCCGCAGTGACCACTGCCCTCTGCAACAATGTGAATAACGCCCGCGGGCAGTTTCGCGGTCAATTCGCCGCCTCCACTGCCGTGATGCATCTCGCCGAC
>JAJYKC010000310.1 GCA_021788955.1 Acidobacteriota bacterium | reverse complement strand
AAAAGTTCGCGTGGGGGTTCAACTACACCGAGGGACCGGTGTGGACGCCGCGGGACTCGGGCGGCACATTGGGCGAGGCTCTGGACGCCAAGGGGCGTCCGGTTCCCACGCCTACTGCCGTTCATCCACCCAGTTAACAATCACCGATACCGGAGGCGTGCCGGCTTCGCCCAGTGGCGCCAGAATCAGAAAGCGCCGTCCGTCGCTCTCCGGCACAACGATGCCGCGCGTCTTGAAGAGCGATTGAGGCATCCCGATGCCGAGGGCGCCCTTGGCTGAGCCATTGACCGAGACCGCCATCAGTTGGCCCTCTCCGAGGTAATACAATTCCTTGCCATCGCGCCGCCAGAATGGCAACCGCCCGCCTTCAGTTGACACGCGCCGGGCCGGGCCCGGCCCCGGGAACGGCCGCACAAAGATCTCCTCGCGGCCGGTTTCGTTCGAGCTATAGGCCACCCACTTGCCGTCCGGAGAGAATCTGCCCCCTCTTTCCTCGGCCGGCGTTTAAACCACCGGAAACGGATCGCGGCCGGCGCCATCAAGAGGGAGAGCCCATACGTCGCGCGCGGTGGTGGGACTTTGAGTCAAATAGAGAATATACTTGCCGTCGGGGGGGCCAATCGCTTAGGTTGATGGCCTCATTCAATGCGAGAACGGCTTCGCCCGGATTGCTGCTGCCGACGGCCTTCGAATAGATGTTGAGAATGCCGGTGCGTTCGGCATTGAACGCGATCCGTTTCCCATCGGGCGACCAGCGTGGGTTGCCGCTTCTCCCGGAGGTCAGGGGAGTGAGCGTGCCGCGAGCCATGTCCATCAGAAGAATGTCGGGTCTGCCCACCTCGCCGCGCGCAGTGCTGATCGCGAGTGTCTGTCCGTCGGGCGAGAGCTCTCCTCCACGCACACCCGCAAAGGGGTCTCCTACTGTCCCGTCCGGTCTTCCGGTGCGGTCAAGCCAGGTCACCTGCCGCTTGACCGATACATCAGGACGGAAGGCGATAATGCCAGTGTCCGAGGCCGTCACCCGTCTTTGATAAATCCGGTCTTCGGACACGCCGGAAGCAACAGCCCCCGCTCACCCGTGAGCTTCATCTTATCCAGATCGAATCCTTGCGCATACACCACACTTTCGCGCACCAGGAAAATGTGATCGGGCGGCACAAACGTGACTGGGCCGTCGGCCACGCAGACCCGGTGGTAGTCCTGGTTGTCCAGCGATCCGGCATATTCACCTTCTGCGTCCGGGGAGCCGACGATCCAGAACAGGAAGTGGCGCCCATCAGGCAGGAACTGAGGGAAACGGTGGCTGGCCTCTTGCGGAGTCCGTAGCCGTGTGACCTGCACTGGCTGTCCACCCGTTGCAGGAACCCGATACAAAGGTCCGCTGCCGGCAGGAGCGAACAGAATGATGCCCTCGCGATTCCACGAGGCGCCGCACTCGACAGGTGTATCGGCCAGCGTCTGTACCGCTCCCGTCGCCAGGTCGATTCGCTTGAGTTTCTGACCGGCGGCGAAGCCGATCTACTTGCTGTCGGGAGACCAGAACGTTGCACCTCCCGACTCGGTTCCAGGCAGCGGTCTTGCAACGTCGGAATCGAAAGGACGCAGCGAGAGCGGCTCACCCTCATTGTCCCCACCGGACACAAGCTGCCGGCCGTCGGGTGAGAGCGTCACGTCGTTGGTGCTGCCCGCCGTCACGATTTGGAGTCGTAACTCGCCCGTTTGGCCGCCTGCGCTGTGCCCGCGGTGAGCGGCAACCGTGACGAACGCGGCGGCGGCAACCGCGGCCGCCGTAACCGGCCACGGCAGCCAACGGCGCCAGGAGGCCGGCTCGGCTGGACTACGGCAGGGGCAATCGCCGCGCTCGATCCCGGCAAAGCTTCCAACGCAAATGCGAGGTCCTTGGCCGGCTGAAAGCGCAGTTCGGGCCGCTTTTCCAGGCAGTGCTCCGCTACCCGCACGAGGGAGGGAGCTATGTTTTTCCTCAACGCCGTTAATTCCGGCGGCTCGTCCTTCAGGATCGCCGTCAGCGTTTCCGCCGTCGGATCGCGCACCTGCTCCGGCGACATGTACCCCACCGTACCCATCACTCTGCCGGGCTCGGTAGCGATCGAGGCCGTCCCGGCTTCCATCCCCGGGCCGCCCGAATCTTCCGGACGCGTCAGCTTGGCCAGCCCGAAATCAAGAATCTTGACGCGATCCTCGCGCGTGAGGAACAGGTTCTCCGGCTTCAGGTCACGATGCACGATCCCTTTCTCGTGCGCCGCCGCCAGGCCACGCGCTATTTGCACTGCGTATTCAATCGACTTGCGCTGTGCAAGCGTCTCGCCCCCAACAGCTCGGAGACCACGTAAGGCGAACCGTCCGGCTGCCCGATGTCGAATATGACGAGGATATTGGGATGGTTCAGAGCGCTCGTGGCCCGCGCTTCCAACTCGAAGCGGCGGAGGCGCTCCGGGTCTCTGAAGAATAAAGCGGTCAGGACTTTCACGGCCACGTCACGATCCAGCCGCGTGTCGCGCGCGCGGTACACTTCCCCCATGCCGCCCGCACCGAGCGGCGAGATGATTTCATACGGACCGAGTTTGGCGCCCGCTGCAAGCGTCATGGCTTCTTCAGCAGCGCGGGCCAGTTGACCACGAGCGTCAGCGGCTCGCTGGCTTTCGGCGCGGCCTGCGTGTCGACGACGAACCTTGTTCCGTCGGCGCTGACATCGTACGGCGGTCCGTCACCGACGGGATTTACCGGGAACAGCGCCGCAACCCTGCCGATCACAAGGCTCCCACCCTCTCCCGAAATCCCCGCGGACATGAGCTTGTTATCGGGGGCAAGATAGAACAGCTCTTTGCCGTCCCGGCGCCAGCGCGGAAATCGTCCGCCGCCGGTTGAAACTTCCCACTTTCCGTTTGCGTGGCCGAACGGGACAACGTAAATTTCCGCCTGTCCCGATTCCGGAGACTCGTAGGCCAGCCACTTCCCATCCGGCGAGAGCGCCGGCTCGAGTAAATCAAATCGCGGATTCTGGAGGACGGGGACGGGCTTCCGGCCGCCGGACAGAGGCAATGCCCAGATCTCCACGTGCGTACCTGTTTGCGCGGCCCGGCGATCGAAAAGCAGGTAGCGCCCGTCGGAGGAGAATGAGGAGATCCTTTCTTGAAAACCCTTTTCGGCAACCAGCGGCGACTCGCTGCCCATGCCATCGGCGGCATGCGCATACAGATGCGATTCTCCGCTTTGGTTTGACGCAAAGGCGATGGTCCTCCCATCGGGCGACCATGCTGGAAGACCATCGATGGCCGAGGAGAACGTGACGCGAGTCTTGACTCCCCGCGCGAGATCGTAAATCCAAATATTGTCGACAGAGGACGCCCCCGGAGCCGACACTCGGATGGCCAGCTTGCGGCCGTCTGGGGAAAGACTCGGCGAGTAAAACTCGCCGGGAGCCCCGATTTCTCCTATCTGCTTCCCGCCCCGGTCAAACCATAAAAGTTCCGCGTTCTGGCCGAGAGAGCCTCCGGCCTGGTAGATGAGAATCCCGTTCTGCGAGACGGTGAAGATTCCCCGGTAAATATTCGAGTTTAATGCGGCGCGCTCGGCGAGCGGCGCCGCCCGCCCGGTCAGGCGCAGCCGGGCGGCATCGAATTGCTGCGCCAGCAGCGTGCCTTGGCGGATGAAGAGCAAGTAACCGGGCGGTGCGTAAACCGCGTTGGAGTTGCCGAGCAAGAGCAGCTCGGGCGCGCCGCCGTCGAGCGAGGCAACGTAGGTGCCGCCTCCCGCCGGCGAGTAGGAACCACCATAGAAAAGGAAGTGCTTCCCGTCGGGAAGGAATTGCGGCCAGCGGTGACCGCTCTCCTGCCGGGAGACGTCCAGTTTCGTCGCCTGTTGTGGTACACCGCCCGAGTCAGACACCCGCAAGAGCGAACTGCTCGTCCTAGGGGCATAGAGAATGGCGCCATCCTGACTCCAGGCGCCCCCGCGGCCAGGGACGGCAGCGGCGAGCGCCAGCGGCGGGCCGCCGGAAGCCTCCACGCGATTCAGTTTGCCATGCGCGAAGAATCCGATGGAGCGGCTGTCGGGTGACCAAAAGGCATAACTCGCGCCGTCAGTCCCGGCCAGCGGCTGCGCCGTAGCGGCGTCGAGCCGCCGAACCCATAGCACCCGCTTGCCGTCCGGGCCCGCGGCGGCAAATGCAAGGCACTTCCCGTCGGGAGAAAGCGCCGGCGAGCCCACGTCATCGCCGTCGAAGATGTAGTTCGCGTTCGGTGGCGGCAGGATCTGTGAAATGATGGCCGGCGCCGGCTGCGGCGCTCGCGCAATGTAGCCCGCGGCAAAGAACGCGGCGACGAACGCGAACACGAGCATTCCAGCCCATGGCACGGCCGCGCGCCACGCCGAATGTTGTAGCGGCGGCGTCCCCATCGCCGGTGAGGACACCTGCCCCACGGAATCCTCTCCACTCAGCGTCTCTTCAATCGCGAGGCGCGCGTCGCCGATGTCGCGCAGGCGCTGCTTTGGGTCTTTCTGAAGGCACCGGCGCAGCAACTTTTGGATCCCCGCCGGCGTGTCTGCCGCGAGCGCGCTCCAGCCGGGATCTTTCATGAGGACGGCAGCGAGAACTTCCGAAGTGGTTCCGCCCTCGAAGGCCGGCCTCCCCGTCAGCATTTCATACAGCACGCACCCGAAGGCCCAGATGTCGGCGCGGCGATCTACCG
>JAJYKC010000309.1 GCA_021788955.1 Acidobacteriota bacterium | reverse complement strand
CTATGATTATTCATTGTGGTGAATAATCAATCGGCTGCCGCGTTCGCAACCGCTCCCGCCGCCGTGCTGCGCAAAGCCCGCCTCTCCGACGTCCCCGCCATGCTCGGCCTCATCAACGGCTACGCCACGCAGGGCATCATGCTGCCGCGCACCGAGTTCGACTTGAGCGAAAGCATCCGCGACTTCACGGTCGCCTACGTGGGAGACGAACTGGCCGGCTGCGCCGCGCTCCACTTCTACACCCCGCATATGGCCGAGGTCCGCTCGCTCGCCGTTTCCTCCGCGTTCAGCGGCGCCGGCATCGGCCGCCTGCTCGTCGAAGCCCTGCTGGATGAAGCCCGCGACTTCTCCCTCGACGCCGTCTTCGCCTTCACCTACGTCGCCGGCTTCTTCGCCCGTCTCGGTTTCGGCGAAATCGAGCGCGGCCTGCTTCCGCTGAAGGCATGGAAGGACTGCATGCGATGCAAGAAGTTCTCCTCCTGCGATGAAATCGCCGTCCTCCACGTCCTCGACGCCGGGCGCTGGCGTGCCCATGGCCTGGAAGCCGTCACCGTCCCCGACGACGACGACGTGCGCTTCCCGATTCTCAAGCCCAGCCCCATCCACGAGTAAAATCGGAAGTGCGCGGTGCGCCCTCCGGTGAAAATCACCATCTCGAAAGAAAACTATCTCAAGACCATCGCCGAAGCCGGGAGCGAAGGCGAAACGGTCATCGCCGCCACCCTCGTCAAGCGCCTCGGCGTCACCGCGCCAGCCGTCACCATGGCCATCCGCCGCCTGAAGCGCGACAAACTCATCAACGTCAGCGAGCAGGGCCAACTCGAACTCACCCCCTCCGGCCGCGAAATTGCCGACCGCCTCCTCATGCGCCACCACCTCATCGAGCGCATGCTCACCGAGGTCTTCGGGATGGAGTGGTACAAGGTCCACGAAGAGGCCGAGCATCTCGAGCACGCCGTCAGCCCGGACTTCGAGCGCAAGCTCATCGAAAAACTCGGCGCGGGCGAAGCTTGCCCGCATGGCAACCGCGTCGGCGTCGACACCCCCGCCGAACGCCGCGGCCGGGGCTGGCTCCCGCTGGCTGAACTCGCCACGGGCGTCAAGGCCGAAGTGCGCAGCGTCTTTGAACGCGACGCGCGGCTCCTCGAATTCCTCCACACGCTTGGCCTGCGCCCCGGCTCGTCTTTCGAACTCCTCCAGCACAACTACGACGACACGCTGACCCTGGCCCTCGGCGCGCGCACCGTCCAGCCAGGCCGCCCCGCCGCGGAGAAAATCTGGGTCGAACCCGCGCCTGCGTAAGCGGTGCCTTCAAACGGTGAAAATTTCCTTCGCCTGCTTGAGCGATGCGATCGGGTCGCGCCCCGGCGCTGGCGAATATTCGTGCGCGATCTGGCCCTCGAATTTCAGATCCTTCAGCGCTTCGGCGATGAAGCGGTAGTTCAGCTCCTGTGTCCCGTCGATCTCATGCCGCCCCGGGTTCCCTCCGGTATGGAAGTGCGCCAACCACTGGATGTTGTCGCGAATCGTCCGCACGATATCTCCTTCCATGATCTGCATGTGGTAGATGTCGTACAGCAATTTCACCCGCGGCGAGTTCACCCGCTGCATCACGCCCACGCCGAACGCCGTGTGGTCGCATAAGTAATCCTTGTGGTCGACCTTGCTGTTCAGCAACTCCAGGCAGAGGTTGATCCGCTTATCCTCGGCATGCGCCTTCACGCGGTTCAGAAACGTCACGCAATGGTCGGCGCCCGACTCGTAGGACATCCCGCGCCGATGGCCCGCCAGCACAATCGCGTTCGGCACGCCGGCGGCCGCGCAGAGGTCGATCGCCTCGTGCATCGATGTTTCCAGCCGCGCGTGATTCTCCACCGCCCCGATGCCGTCTGAGATCGTTCCCCCGTATGGTCCCGGCATCATCGTCGGCACCAGATTGTATTTCTTCAGAACCGGCCACTGTTCCGGCCCGATCAGATCGAACCCATAAAATCCCAACTCCGAGGCATGCCGGCACATCTCCTCGAACGGCATCCCGTGCCCAAACACCCCGCCCGTGACGCATTGCTTCAGAGCCCCCCGCCCCGCCGCCGTCTGCTGCGCCGCAAGCGTACCCACCGCGGCGCTCAACAAGAATCCTCTCCGGTCCATGCGCGCTATCCTATCGCGACTCGCAGGTCCCTCACGCGCCGCCGAATCGCAACCGCCGCCGGACCACGCGCACGATCTTCGGCGCCAGCCAAAAGAACAGGCCCAGAAACAGCGCCACGATCCCCAGCATCACCACGGGAAACCACGCCACCAGGAAACTTGACCCGAACGCGATCACATCTTCGCCAAGACTCAGCGCGATGTTCGAAAACGGTTCGGGACTCAGATTCGCCGTCGCGCGCGCCGCGGCCTTGGTGCTGTGCGACGTGAACGCCACCCCACCGCCCACCAGTAGCGCTATTACCCGCACCACCGGATCGGCGTAGGCAAACGCGGCCGCCGCCATCACCGCTCCCGCCGGCACGCGGATAAACGTGTGAATCGCATCCCACACGCTATCCACCGCCGGGATCTTATCGGCGATGAACTCCACCACATACATCCCCGCCGCCACGCCGATCACCCACCAGCTCTCGAGTACCTGCAACTCGCCCGGCAGGTGCACCAGCCGGAAATGCTGCAGCAATCCCAGAGTCGCAACCGTGGCGTAGAGGTTGATCCCCGACAACCACGCCGAACCCATGGCCACACCGAGAGTGCTCAACCAGTTCGCCATTGTTCAATTGAGAAACGAAGATCCTGCCGCCCGGGTTCCGCTCAGCCTACGAACCGGAGGGCCACCAGCAGAATCACCGCCCCGACTACGGACATCAGAAATCCCGCCGGATGCCCTTCCTTATACCAGCCGAGCCAGCGCCCGATCTGACCACCAATCCAACCCCCGGCGATTCCGATGATCGCCGTGACGATCAGTCCATGGTGGTCTGCCCCCGGCAACACCGCCCGCGCCACAAGGCCGACAATCAGTCCAACAACCGCGTGCCATAGCATGTGTAACATGAGCCACACCCTCCCAGGCGGATACTTTACCGCAACCCGGAAAATAATGCTCGGCCAGAGCCCTGCACAGGCCTCGGGACGCCGGCCGGCATCCCCTACATTCTGCCTTGAGGTTCGGGCCGCGGGTATGGTAGCGTAAGGAGTTCCGGACTAGTGGGTGTTCTTTTTGCGCCCGCTAGGCCCCGGCTTTCTGACCCTCTTTCAATCTTCATGGACGCGACGCTTCAAGCTCTCGGTGGGATCTTACTGCGGTCAGTCCCGACCATTGTCCTCGTCATTTTCCTGCACTTTTACTTGAAGCGGATGTTTTTTCAGCCGCTGGAGAAACTCCTTCGCGAGCGGCGCGATGCCACCACCGGCGCGCAGGAAGCGGCGCAGGCCGCCCTCGAAGCCGCCCGCCGGAAGCAGGCCGAGTACGAGGAAGCCCTTCGACAGACGCGCGCCGTCCTCTTCCGCGACCACGAAGAACGCCGCAAATCTCTGCTCGACGATCAGACCCAACGTCTCGCCGAAGCACGCGTCGGCTCGCGGAAGACCGTCGCCCAGGCTAAAGAAGATCTCGCCAAAGACGCAGCCGGCGCCAAGCAGGAGTTGACTTCCGCCGCGCAATCCCTCGCCGCTTCCATCACCGAGGGCATCCTCGCCGGGAGGGCCAACTGATCCGCCGCTTCTATCTCCCCCTCGCCGGCCTAGCGCTCGCCGTCACGGCCCATGCCGCCGAATCCGCCGGAGCGGAATCCGCCGCCCCTCCCTTGATCTGGCAGTGGGTGAATTTCCTCATTCTTATCGGCGCTCTCGGCTATCTGGTCGCCAAAAGCGCCGGAAGCTACTTCCGCTCCCGCACGGACCTCATCCGCAAGGGCATCGCTGAAGCCGCGAAGATGAAGAGCGAAGCCGAGGCGCAGGCCCGGGCCATGGAACAGCGCCTCGCCGGACTCGGCAAGGAAGTGGAAGCCCTTAAGGCCGAAGCCGCCCGCGAACTCGCCGCCGAAAGCGATCGCATCGCGCAGTCCACCGCCGCCTCGCTCAATCGCATTCAGGAAAACACGGCACAGGAAATCGAAGCGCTGGCCAAAACGGCCCGCATGGAATTGAAATCCTACGCCGCCTCGCTCGCGCTCTCGCTCGCCGAACAGCAACTACGCGGATCGATTGACGACACCGTTAACGGCCGCCTCGCAGACGGCTTCACCGCCTCGCTAGCCGGGCGTCCGGCCCGCGGAAGGAGCAGCCAGTGATCCCAGTCATCGCCCGCCGCTACGCCGAAGCGCTCGCCGAAATCGTCCTCGCGCCCACCTCCTCCGTCCGGTCCGAAGACGCTCTCAGCCAGCTTCGCAGCTTCGTCGGGTTCTTTGAACAAACGCCGCCGCTGCACGGCGTGCTGATGAACCCGGCCGTGCCCACCGCGCGGAAACGGGCCGTTCTCCGCCGCCTCGGTGAGGACATCGGCATCGCCACGCCGGTCCGCAATTTTCTCTTCCTGCTCGTCGACCACCGCCGCATCGGGCTGCTGCCTGCCATGGCCGACGCCCTCGAAGCGGCCATCGACAAGCATCACGGCGTCGCCCGCGCGGACATCTCCTCCGCCCGCCCGCTCGATGCGCCCCGCGCTTCCGCCATCGAGGCGCAACTCGCCCGCATCAGCGGCCGCCAGATCCGCGCCCGCTACCACGTCG
>JAJYKC010000308.1 GCA_021788955.1 Acidobacteriota bacterium | reverse complement strand
CGATCATCTGATCAATGCGATGCCCGATTACGACTTCGGAACGAATTTCCGTTATCCCGATCTTTCCGGCGCGATCACCAAACAGCCTCCGGCGATCCGGCAGATGATCCCGCTTCTGGCGCCGAAAACCGACGCCGACGGCAACGAGACCGGCGGCGTCCCATCGCCGCTGCACCAAGCGCCGCTCGGGACCTATCTTGGCTGGAATGTTGCGGCGGCGGGGTATCGGAAGGGGCGCGGCTGCGGGTTTTCGGGCGGCTTCATTCCATTCGCGCAAACCAAAGACGAACGGCTTCGATCGGGCGACCCACGGCTCTCGCTCGAAGAACGATACGGCAGCCATGAAGCCTACGTCGCGAAAGTGCGCGAGGCCGCGCAGCGCCTCGTCAAGCAGCGATTCCTGTTGCAGGACGACGCGGACCGCATCGTCCGCGAAGCTGAAGCCAGCGCGGTGCTGCGCAGCAAGATGACACAGTGACAACATGCCGGCCCTACTCGGCTTCGCGACCATCGCCGTCTTACTAGCGGTCATCCTCAGCAAGAAGATGACGCCGCTCTCCGCGTTAATTGCGATCCCGGCCGCGGCGGCACTCGCGGGCGGGTTCGGCTTGAAGACCGCCTCGTTCATGCTGCACGGAATCCAAAGCGTGGCGGGAGTGTCCGGCATGTTCATCTTCGCCATTCTCTATTTCGGCATCATGAGCGATGCGGGAATGTTGGAGCCGATCATCGACCGCATTCTCGCGATGGCGGCGAGCAGCCCGCCGCGCATCGTTGTGGGGACCGCGCTGCTGGCCCTTCTGGTTCACCTGGACGGTTCGGGTGCGGTGACGTTTCTGGTGACGATTCCAGTCATGTTGCCGCTCTACGAACGCCTGGGGATGGACCGTCGCGTTCTCGCGTGTGCGGCATCGCTGGCGGCCGGCGTGAATTTCCTGCCGTGGACCGGGCCGATGATTCGCGCTTCCGCATCGCTGAGGATTCCAGTGACGTCGATTTTCAATCCGCTTCTGCCGGCTCAAGTTGGGGGACTGGTGTTCGTGTTCCTGTGCGCCTGGCTGCTTGGTGCGCGCGAAGCGAAGCGGATCGGGTTGCCCAAGGCAAAGCACGCTGAAATCCGGCGCGAGGTGGACCACGAACAGGCGGCGCTGCGCCGTCCGCGGCGCGTGTGGATCAACCTGATCCTGACCTTACTGCTGATGGCCGGAATGATCGCGTTCAAGCTGGAACCCGTCGCAGTGTTCATGGTGGGGATCGTGTTGGCTCTCCAGATCAACTATCCCGAGGTTCGAATGCAGCTCGACCGCATCGATGCCCACGCCAGAACGGCGCTGATGATGGCCGGCGTGCTCTTCGCGGCCGGTGCGTTTACCGGCATCATGCGGGAATCCGGCATGCTGGAGGCGATGGCGAAATCGGCTGTCGCGCTGGCGCCGCGTGGATTCGCGGCGCACCTGCCATTCGCCCTCGGCCTGATTTCGATGCCGCTCAGTCTGATCTTCGATCCGGACTCGTTCTATTTCGGAGTCCTGCCGGTGCTCGCCGAAATCGGGAGAGGTGCCGGGGTTCCGCCCGTCCAAGTGGCGCAGGCCGCTGTGCTGGGCCAGATGACAACCGGCTTCCCGGTGAGCCCGCTTACCCCGGCGACATTCCTGATCGTCGGGCTTGCGGGAGTGGATTTAAGCGAGCACCAGAAGTTTACGATTCCCTTCCTGCTCGGCGCGTCGGTGTTGATGACGGTGATTTGTGTTGCGACCGGTGTGTTCCGGATCTGAGGATAGGGTCGGGCCGAGGGATCGGAGGGCCGCACCGCCGGAACAGACCATAGGACCGTTCCAACGCCGCACTAGTAAACCAAACGGCCATCCGCCTGGATCTGGCGAATGGCCGTAAGTTATTGATTATATTTGGTGCGGAGAGGGGGACTTGAACCCCCACGGGATTGCTCCCGCTAGCACCTCAAGCTAGTGCGTCTGCCAATTCCGCCACCTCCGCGTGACGTAAACTCGAACCTACTTCTTCGCCGGGGCTGCCGGCACGACCGGGACCGGCCTGGCGTTGCCGCCTTCCGGCGTGACGGTCACGTTGCCCAGCGGCTTGCCAGGCTGAATCGGCGCTTGCGCGGGAGCGGCGGGCACCGTCTTCGTCACCGTGGCCTTGGTCTTATCCAGCACGCTGCGCTCGCCGACGCTACCGGCGTTCCGATTGGCCAGGATTGCCAGCGTCAGCGATGTGACCATGAACAACGCCGCCGCGAGCGTGGTCGCTTTCGAAAGCACTGTCGCGGAGCCGCGAGGACCAAACGCGGTCTGCGAACCCATGCCGCCAAAAGCGCCGGCCAGATCGGCCGCCTGCCCGCTCTGCAGCAGCACCACAATCATCAGAAAGAAGCAGACCACCACGTGGATGATCGTAATGAATACCGTCAGCATGCTTATCCTTCACGCCGGCGCAAACTTCCCTCTTTACACACTACCGGCGCGCACACGAATCTTTTCGAGGGCTTTCCTTAGTATAAATCAGCCGGGGTTCACTTCGCTGCCAGAGTGGGTTCGGAGGCGATGGCGAACTCGCCCCGCGGGAAGGCGAATTTGCGGCCGGCTTCGTCGATCAGGTTCACCTGGCAGACATATCTTCCCGCCGGCAGGCCCTTCAGTGGAACCTCGAACCGGACGGGAAGCACGGCGTCCCGCTGGGCCTCGCCGCGGTTCAGGTGCACCGCCTGGCTTTCGCTCACTTTTTCCCCATTCCGGTACAGAGCCAGGCTCGCCGCCACGCTCACCATCGGCAGAGCATCGCCGCCCGCCGTCTTCGGGTGCGCCGGATCGTACACCTCGAGATAAGCGAACATCGTCTGGCCGTTGCGGAACACGCGCGTCACGTTCGGCACCAGTTTCCGCCCCTGGCTGTCGATGAGCGGATCCTCCGCCAGAACTTTCTTCCCGTTCCTGGCCGCCGCGATCTGCTCCTTCAGCGCCTGCCGCTGGTTGCTCAAAATCAGCGAACTCACTCTCAGCCCGCCGCCCGAGCTCAAGTCCGGCACGGTAAACGGCGCGGTGAACGTGCCGATTTTGCCTTCGCCGTTCTCTCGCGCCACAAACTCGATGCGGTACTTGCCGGGCCCCAGCGTGAAGCCGGTGTCGTACTGGATGTTGCTCCGCGTCACCTCGCCCGCCGTCGCCGTATTCAGTTTCAGCGGGATCTCGTCGCGCACGGCGGACATCGGCTTGCCTGACGTATCGCTCACCTGCGCGATGAAGTCCAGCGCCGTCGCCTGATGCGCTCCTTTCCCATGAAAGACCAGCGCTGAGCCCGGGACCTTCACCGAAACCGGCACGAAGTACTTCGCCTTCGCCAGCCGGAAGTAATCCACCTCGACGGCGATCGGCAGGTCCGTCACCGGGTTCTTGCTCTCCATCGCCTGTTGCAGCAGCGCCTCCTTGTCAGCGCCGCTCATGTGGGCGAACGTGGTCGAAGCGTAGTAGCCCTTGCGGTAGTCGAGCCTGGCGTGAAGGCTCGCCAGACGCGGCGCCAGGCGCACCTCGATGCGCCGGTACCGCCCGTCCTCGGCCTTGTTCGTGCTCATATAGCTCAACGTGTAATAGCTGTCGATGTCCTGCTGCACTTGCCGGATGCCGACGGTGAGGTCGTTCGAGTCGAGCAGCGCCTTGCCGCCGGTGTCGGAGGCCAGTGTGAACAGCGTCTCCTGCTGGTTCTGAAAGCTGTCCTGCAGGGACTTCTGTCCCGCGCCGCTGTACAGCTTGTTCCCCACCGCTCCGGTTTGGCTGGCGTCGCCGCCCGGAGCGCTCGCCATCAGGCCGCGCGCGTCGATCGGATAAAACGCCACATTGGCGCGGACCGCGGTGTTGATCGTCGCCTCAAGCTGGCTCTGGTTGTCGAGGCCGGTCTTCTCAACGCCGCTCGAAATATACACCAGCGCTTTCTTCTGCGGGTACTCGGCGAGGGACCGCGAGGCGTCCTGCAGCGCGGAAAGTTTCCGGTCGGTATTGAAGATGTTGAACTCCGTCTCGTCCGCCGTGAACATACCGCTCTGGTCCTGCGAGTCCGCGCCCGTGTCGCCGATCGAAGCAAGCTCGCTCGAATCGCCGATGCGCAGCTTGTGGATCGACGTGATCAACGCTTCGCGGTCGGCGGTGAACGGCTGCACGGTGTCGAGGCTACTCGCCAGGACTTCGATCGAAACCAGGTCCGACGTGGTCATCTGCGTATTCAGGAAGCGGATCGCCGCGTCCTCGGCGCGGAACTGCTCGGCCGGCTCCATCGAGGAAAAATCGAAGAATAAAATGATCAGGCGGTGATCTCGCGCCTGCGTCACTTCGAGCTTCGGCTTGGGCGCGGAAACCGGCTTGGCCGCGGGACGCGACTTCAGCGCGGGCGCCTCGATGGGCGGGAGCTTCTCGTCGGCCAGGTGCTGAAAGTCGCAGTTCAGAATCTGCTGCGGTTTGCCGTCTTCGATCAGGATGAAATCGTCGCGCGTGAGGTTCGGCACCGGCTTGCCGTCGCGGCCCACCACGTTCACATTCACGTTTACCAGCGTGGTGGTGGCGTGAAACGACGCCTGCTGCGTCACGGCGGGCGCGGCGGCCAGCAGCAGAGCGAGCGAAAGGGAGAGCACCTGTTTCATCGCGTCAGAACCGGAACCGGAAGACGGCCACCACGGTTCGCATCGAGGCGGCCGCCGAAGGAAGCCCATAGTTGGTCGCGTTCACC
>JAJYKC010000307.1 GCA_021788955.1 Acidobacteriota bacterium | reverse complement strand
TGTGGGCGTATACGGGGAGCTGACGAAGGAACGCCACGGCATGTACGGCGCCTGCACGGCGCGCGCCGCCGCGCTCACGTTGCGGGTATCGCTGATCTACGCGTTGCTCGATGGCGTGAGCGAAATCCGGAAGGAGCACCTCATCGCCGCCCTGGAGGTTTGGCGCTACTGCGACGATTCCGGAAAGTACATATTCGGCGACGCGCTGGGCGATCCCACGGCGGACGAAATCCTGCGGGCGCTTCGGGCCGCCCCGGGAGGCATGACGCGTACAGAGATCGCCGCGCTCTTTGACCGGCACAAATCAGTGCCGGAGCTCAGCCGGGCGCTGATGGTTCTGCACAACCGCGGCCTGGTCCGGTTCGACCTCCAACGCACGAAGGGGCGGCCGGTTGAGCGATGGTTTGCCGTGTGGAAGACGGAGCCGGCCACATGACGAAACTTATTTCGCAATTCGGCCCATCTTTTTTCGCTGGTTAAGTTCTTTGTTTTCTATTTATTTCTCTTTATTCGCTTTTTTCTCATAGATACCTGGGCAAGCAGAAGAGGACCATAGGGCCGCCGGTAAACAGCGCAAAAGTGTATAGGTGCGAAAAAAGCGATAAAAGCGAAAGAAGCTGATTTCAAAGTAGTTAGCCAGCGAAAAAACCAGGCACAATCTGCGAAATAAGTTCCCACCGTCCGCCGAAACCGCAATTCGGAAGAATTTATGAACAGAAAAAACTACACCATCATGACCTTAGACGACCACCGCGCCGCCGCGCGCGAATTGGCTACGGTCCACCACTCGGTGGCCGAGTTCGAAGCCGAGATCGCCGGGATACTCGACGGCAGGCAACGGAACCGATTCGCGGCAGAAGTGTGCAGACGCCTTCGCCGGAATCTCCAGTTGATTCACAAACGGCTGGATAGAGTTCGAGCGGGGATGCGAGAAGTCCAAGCCAACACGCTTGCAACGGACCAGGCTGCCGGGGGCTGCTGGCCGGATCGACCCTCGCGAAGGCAGGCCGCCCGAGAAAAGCGGGCGCCCGGGATCCTTGCCCCTGACCAGCACATCGCCGCAGCGTGGGCACTCGGGCCTTCCCAAGCGGCATTACAGCGCTTCCTGCGCATCATCAGCCTGCGCCGGCACCTTCCCGTTCGCATTATGGATGACGCAATTCGTGTCCTCCACACCATCCAGGTCATCCGCTGCGAGATGGAAGACTTTGAGTTCTACACCTTCAACGATTACGAGTTTCCGTGGGTGAACTACTGGCTGGGGCCGTCCAATTATTTCGAAAGAAGTGAGCTCGCCAGTGTGACGGCGAACGGTGAGACTGCGGAGGTGAACTGAAATGGAGCAGGCAATGACGCGCATCGCCGTGGGACAACGGACGGATGCCCTGGCCGAGAGGGACTGGGAGGCCAACGACCCGGCTGGATTTCGAAAGCTCGAAACAGAGCAGCGGAACGTTCTGGTGGACTGGATCCGAGCCGTGCTCGTGCCCGCCAAAAGCATCTTCCGCCGTAACAGCTACGGCATGAAACACGACTTCGGGCGAGAACCGGACGGCTTCTACGTCAAAAACGGCGCCTTCAAGGCCGCCATGCTGGCTGCAGGCTTTCGTCCGGTGGACGAGCACGAGTTGAACTGGCGCTTCCGGGTGAAGCCCGCGTGCGAACTCTCCCGGTGGGAGCAGGCGCAGCGGCGCCTGTATGGACGCGGCTGGTTGGTTCGGAACCGTTGGCGGGAGAAGGGCTATGAGATTCTCCAAGGGACGCAGCGACACCGCGCCCAGGAGCACAGCCAGGCATGCTGGCAGGAGCAGCGCCCGAAGGTAGCGGTTCTGCGGGCAAAGCACTCGGCGCAGGTGACCCTGGATACGGAACCGGCAGGATATCGGCTCACCCGCCAAGCCGTCGGGGCCGTGCTGGCGATCTTCGAGGAATTCGATCCAAAAGGCCGGAACTCGTATGTCGCGAACGAGAAACTGGCTGTGATCCGAGGGGTGCCGGTATGGCGCGCCGAGGAAGTGGCCGCGGCGTTGGTGAAGATTGCTGAATCGTGCCGCCCGCAACCGGGGACAGAACCGCGCAGCGTCCCGCGCGAGGCACCCACTGCGGGAATCCCGCAGTGAAGCACCGAGTAATGTTTTCGGACGCGCGTCGCGGGCCTTCAAGGATGCCCGGCAGGTCGGTCGCCCCCGCATCCGGCGACTTGGGAAATTCCCAAGTCGATGCTGAAAGAGAGCCACAGGAGGTTGGCGCGGCGCCTCCGCAGCAATTTCCGCTTGAGCTTCCGCCCTACCCGATCAATGAATAGGGGGCCATGAACATCGACTACACGAAGCCGTATTTCAACATGACCATTACCGTATGCCGAGCGGCTGGCGCCCGTGGTGGGCGGCGATCCGGGCGCAGCCGCCGGTTTCGTGTGTTGGCCCATGCAACTGCCACGGTTGCCAGCCGTCCCGCGCCGGAGTCGGAGACGGCGCATCAGGCCAGCATGCTGTTGGATGAGCGGTTCCCGCACCTGCGGAACGCCTGGGCTCGCGACGCCCGGCGGTCCGTGGTGTAGGCCCGCAAGCACGGCGGCCATCCCCGCGACTGTGGAATTTCCATAGTCGAGCGACCCGATGTGCGCATCATCAAAGTGTTTGAGGATGTAGCCCGTCCTGACACGTTGCCCGACGCCGCAACTGGGGAATTTCCCCAGTTGGCTGCTGGACCCGGTGTTCAAACCCCAACTGGTGACCACCCGCCCTGACCACCCAAATAGGTCCCTCTAACTAGAGAGTTTGTGAGATCGTTCCACCGCCAGAAAAAAGTGGAGTTCCAGGTCCCAAGAATCGTACCCGCAGAGCCACGGTTTCGCTCGGATGGCTGCGCATCGGCCAAAATTCCCGTAACCCATAGCAATAATGGGTCCTTCCCGGGCCTAATTTCTTGCGCGGTGAATGATGGCACCGTTTGGCTAGTGACAGACCCGAAAAAGCGGTCAACACGAGTCAACACTGGTCAACATCGTCAACGACCCGCGCCGGGGCTGGCGACCGGAGTGTGGCGACCAAGGTGACGACTGACGACCTCTTTTTTCGGCCTAACGGTAGCGAAATCGTGCCATCGCGTTACGCGCAGACGAAGAGTGCCAGGAAGGACACAAAAATTGCACCGGAGTCAGGCACCGCTCTTGCGCTTGGGTCGACCTCGGTTCCTCCCGCCGTCGGCTTCGAATACGAGGGTCGGAGGTACAGATCTCTCAGCAACATCGCCGCCGAGATCACGGGCACGCACTGGAACGGCTTCGCCTTTTTCGGGGTCGATAAGGAGGCCGGCGTGCGTCTTGACAAACGGCGAGGTCAGAATGAGAACGGCGCCAACGGGACCGTCATTGCCGAGCACGGTTCCGCCCGTTGCGCGATCTACACTCGGAAGTCTACTGAGGAAGGCCTCGAACAGTCGTTCAACACACTGGATGCCCAGCGCGAAGCGGGCGAAGCGTTCATCAACAGCCAGCGCCACGAGGGCTGTCGCCCTGCCGCAGAAATACGATGATGGCGGGTACACGGGCGCTAACATGGATCGCCCTGCCCTGAAGCGCCTGCTGGCCGATATCGATTCGGGCGTGGCGAACTGCGTGGTGGTGTACAAGGTGGACCGCCTGACGTGGTCCCTCCGCGACTTCGCCAGGATCATGGAAATCCTGGACAAGGGCGGCGCGACGCTCGTGTCGGTAACGCAGCAGTTCGATGCCGTTCAGTCGATCTTCAGAGGAACCGGAGAAGCGTAAGAGCGGCTTCCGCGTCGGCGGACCAGGGACTAGTAGTCCCTTGCTCCGCCCGGGATGGCATCAGCATGCTAACGAATACGTTCCAGTCAGCCAGGTTCCGTGCCAGCGCTTCCGGTCGGCAGGTTCTGGACTCAAACTCGTGCACGACAAAGATGGCACTGGTTGCATGGTGTTCGCCGGCGGCCTCAGTGAGGCCGCTGCCGAAGACGGCCCCACAAAGTGCCTCGATTCTGTGGCGGGCGCGTTGGACCGCACGCCGATTCGGGAGTCGTAGTAGGGCCCGATTAGTTCGCCAAACGCTTCGTCGGCCTTTGTTCGAAGCTGGCACTCTGGCACCGCCTCTTCTATGATGAGTCCGTCCAACGCCGGGTGCGCAGCGAACAGCCGGTTCAGCTCGGCGGGTGGGGATGCCTCCGGACAACGGAACCATGCCCGTGCTAACTCTTTGACGCTGCGGCCGTCTCGCCACTGCTCGGCGGCACGCTTGGGCGGGGCAAACCTAAACCAATCATCTCTACTGAGTGGATCGGCTTCTCGATGCGCTGCTCCACGCCGGGTGACCCGGCGCACTACGAGATCTTCAGGCGACTGAATACCGGCGCCTTGACCAGGTCTAAGATGAATCCGAAGGCGGCCGCCGCGGCAAGCGTCCAGGCGATCACCGGAAGCGGTAACGCCGTCATCGCGATTCCGCGCGTGGCCAGCGTCACGATGATCAAAAGGTCGCAAACCGACGACACGATGACCCAGATGCTTGGCCGGGAACTCCAGAAGCGCCGCCGTTCGCGAACAGCGTAGAGCGTCGCCTCACTGCCGAAAACGAGCGCGACCAGGGACAGGGTCCGTAGCGCCTCGATCCCGAGTTCCATCCGGAATTTCCCGACGGCCACAATGGCCATGCAGAAAATCAGTTCGCCAACTCCCATCACAACGCCCGCGATCGTCAACGGGCCGATTCGCC
>JAJYKC010000306.1 GCA_021788955.1 Acidobacteriota bacterium | reverse complement strand
CGCCACGTGATACCTATCGATCTTTGGTGGCCCCGCCTCGAACGGTTCGATGAGCTTCTTGATCTCCGCGTAGGTGGAGTGCTCGTAAGCTTCAGCGTCTTTCCGGCTCTCCCACATGCTCATGCAGATGGCTTCCTTCCCGTCCTCGGACAGGAGCAGGAACTCATCCCGGAAGCCCTTCTGCTTCTGAAGAATCGGTACCGCCTTCTGCCCGATCATGCGGGCGAAAGCGTCGTCTTGTCCTGGTTTCAGAGCCAAACGAATCGTGCGTGTAAACATGCTTACCTCCAAATGCTGATGTGATACCCGCTTGTTCCAACCGTGTCCCTTTCTCACGCGAAGGAACCGGCCGTGCGGTCCGTCCGCACGTTGCCGTGACTTCGAAACCACACGGCCGGCCGCCCTTCGCAAACGTCGTGGCCTACTTATGGCCCACGGCGGCGTGAACCGTAGAAAGTGCCACGTTATATGTGTGAAGCGTCGGCGGAGCCGTCAGAAATGGCTCCATGAGCTTCTTGACTTCCGGGTACGCCCCGCGGTCGTAAGCTTCCGCGTCCTCCTGGCGATCCCAGATGCTTATGCCGATCGATTCCTTTCCATCGCCGGAAATCAAAAGCACCTCATCCCGGAATCCCTTCTGTTTCTGAAGAATCGGCAACACCTTATGCTCGATCAAGTGCGCGAACGCGTCACCTTGTCCGGGCTTCAGAGCCGCACGAACGGTGCGAGTAAACATATCTATCTCCTTCTTCGAACCCAATTCCGGAGCCATCCGGTTTCCCCTTAGGCTCAGTCCGTTTCGAACGATCCGGCGCCACGAAACCCTGCACGCGTTGTGGAGCCGTGGTGGCCGGACCACACCAGTGCACCCGCCAACGGGCACAGTAGGAAGGAACCCTCCAGCAGGAGCACATTAGCCTGAATGAAAACATGGCAATCGGCTCGCCACACGCCCGGAATGCGCTTCTCGTTTACCTGTGATGGCCCAAGCCACCGGATCGGCCCGTTCGTCGCCATCTCTGCCGGCAAAACCTTTGACGCGGTCAAAAGTCTTGCACGGTCGCCATTGCGAGGACGCCTCAGGTGACGCCGCGATATCAACTCTAGTTAGTAACTTCCGAATAACCTGACAAGAGACCACATCGCCAACCTGCACTTCTCCCGGATAATGACTGACACTAACAGCACCGATGTCCTATAATCACCTCGGGCACATGAAGGATCTCTTTCTCCAGGCCGCCATCAATGAAGCAAAAACCGGCCTCGCCGAAAACGGCATCCCGATCGGCTCGGTCTTCGTAGTCGATGGCGCCATCGTTGGCCGCGGCTACAACCGCCGTGTGCAGAAGGGCAGCCCGGTTCTTCACGCCGAGATGGACTGCCTGGAAAGCGCCGGCCGCCTTCGCGCTTCCGATTACCGCCGCTCCACGCTGTACACCACGCTCTCCCCGTGCGACATGTGTTCCGGCGCAATTCTCCTGTACCAGATCCCGCGCGTCGTCATTGGAGAAAACCAGACCTTTCGCGGCCCGGAAGACTATCTCCGCTCACGCGGCGTCGTCCTCGACGTCGTCGGCGACGAAGAGTGCATCCGCCTCATGCGGGACTTCATCGCGCGCCATCCCGCGCTCTGGAATGAAGATATCGGCGTGCCTTAGCGGTCGCCCGAAGTCGACCGGCGCTTCACGTCGATACTCAGCCGCTTGATTTTTTGATTTAGCGTCGAGAGCGGAATCCTCAGCCGCTCCGCCGCCTCCGTCTGGCTCCATCGCGCGCTTTCGAGCGCCTCGATGATCTTCCGCCGCTCGAAGTCCGCCAGGATTTCAAATAACGAGGCGTCCGGAGAAAGTTGCCCATTCTCCCCGTGCCGCACGCCCATCCCGCCGATCTGCTGCAGATAGTCCGGGAGCACGCTCGCCGCGACGGTGGACTGGCTCGCCAATACCACCGCTCGCTCCACTACGTTCTCTAACTCGCGCACATTGCCGGGCCACGTGTGGTCCATCAGTAACTGCATCGCCTCGCTCTCAAACGCCAGAGCGCTCGACCCGTCGGGTTTCAAAAACTTCTCATTTTCCCGGCAATACTTCGCGAAAAAGTGATCGATCAGCCGCGGGATATCTTCCTTCCGCTCTCGCAGCGGCGGCAACACGATATTGATCACGCTCAGCCGGTAATAGAGATCTTCACGGAACTTCCCCTCGTCCACCAGCCTCCGCAAGTCCGCGTTCGTCGCCGCCAGAATCCGCACGTCCACCCGCACGGTCTCATTCGATCCCAGCGGGATAAACTCGCGCTCCTGGATCACCCGCAGCAGCTTTACCTGCGTCTCCAGGCTGATCGTGCCGATCTCGTCGAAGAAGATCGTGCCCTTATTCGCGGTCTCAAAGTAACCCTTCCGCGAAGTCACCGCCCCCGTGAACGCTCCCTTCACGTGCCCGAACAACGCCGACTCGAGCAGATCCGGCGGCACCGACCCACTGTTCACCGCTACGAACATCTGCTCTGCGCGCGCCGAGTGCGCGTGAATTGCCTTCGCGATCAGTTCCTTGCCGGTGCCGGTTTCTCCGGTAATCAGAATTGTCGCCCGGCTCGGCGCCACCTGCGTCACCAGGTCCAGCACGCGCAGCATCCGGTCGCTTCGCCCGATGATATTCGGGAAACTGTAGCGTTCCTTCAGCGCCCGCTTAAGTTGTGTGTTCTCCCGCTCCAGCCGGCTGCGCGTGATAACCAGATCGATTTCCGCCAGCAATTTGTCGTTGTCCCACGGCTTGGAGAAGTAGTAGTTCGCGCCCGCCTTCATCGCGGAAACGGCCACTTCCACCGATCCATACGCCGTGATCATGAAAATCGGCGTCTCCGCGTCCCGCTCCCGCACCTCGCGCAGCACTTCCATGCCCGACCGGTCCGGCATCATCAGGTCGAGAAGAATCAGATCGTAGCCGGCCGACTCCAGCCGCTTCAGCCCGCTGCCCCCGTCCGGAGCTAAATCCACCGCATAGCCTTCCAGCTCCAGCAGCGTCTCGAGACTCTCCCGGATATCGGCTTCGTCGTCGATCACCAGAATCCGGCCCTTGTTCTCAGCCGGAGTCGCCACATCCGGCGCCAGTGCTTCAGGCATGAACCGACGCCCTCGCATATGGCAGCGCGAGCTGGAACCGCGTGCCCGCGCCCGGCCGGCTGTCCACCTCAATCCGCCCGCCGTGCTCGCGGATAATGCCGTACGTCACCGAAAGCCCCAACCCCGTGCCTTTCTTTGCTCCCTTGGTCGTGAAAAACGGATCGTAAATGCGCTCCAGGTGCTCCGGCGGGATTCCCTGGCCGTCGTCCGCCACCTCCGCGTAAATCCCGTCCGCCCCGCTCCACGTCCGCACGCGCAGCGTGCCGCCGCCTTCCATCGCATCGCGGGCATTCAGGAACAAATTCAGGAAAACCTGTTGCAGTTTGCCGCTGTTCCCTCGAAGTGGCGGCAGGTTCTCTTCCAGACCCATCTCCACCTTCACTCCCGCCTTGTCTAACTGATGTCCGATCAGAGTAATTGTCTCCTGCAGCACGCGATTCAAATCCACCTCGACAAACTCAACCGGCTGCGTGCGCGAAAAGTTCAACAGCGAATTCACAATCTCACTCGCCCGGAATGTCTGCCGCGCGATCTTCTCGAGTAGCTTCGATTGTTTATCGTCGCCAGAAATCTGCTTGGCAAGCATCTGCGCGTACGTGGAGATCACAGCCAGAGGTGTGTTCACTTCGTGCGCCACGCCGGCCGCCAGCAGGCCGATCGAACTCAGCTTGTCCGCCTGTACCAGCCGCCTCTCGAGCTCATCCCGGTCCGTGATGTCGTCAAAGATGATCAGCCGCCCGATCTGCCGGCTGTCCTTCGATACTAGCGGCGCGATTGCCACGTTCACCACCGCCTCGCGCGATCCGTTCCCGTTGTGCCCATTGCCGTTGCCGCCGTTGCTCCCGTTCACAGGCTTGTGCCCGTTTGAAGCCCGCGCTGGCTCCAGCGCAACCTTGTAAAGATTGTGCACGCCCGTCTCGCCGCGCGCCTTGTCGAATGCATCGCAGAACGAGGCAGGGAAGAGTTCGCGCAGGGGCCGGCCCACCGCCTCGTAGCGCTGAATCCCGGTCAGCGTCTCCATCCGGGGATTCCAGCTTTCCACCCGGTCTTCCAGGTCGGCCGCCAGAATTCCTACGTTAATCGACTCGACGATGTTCTCGCTGAATTCCTTGAGCCGCTCGTATTCCTCTGCTTTCCGCTGCAGCGATTCATACAGCCTCGCGTTTTCCAGCGCGATCCCTGCGTACCCGGAAAGCGTCGCCAGCAGCTCCACGTCGTCGCTCGAAAGAAAATCGCCTTTCTCCGTCCGGCTGATGCCAAGGTAGCCGAGCGTCCGCCCTCTCGCAGAGCAGGGGAAATAGTATGTCAGATCCAGATCCGCCAGCGTCCGGCGAACCGACTCCGGCCACTCGTGCGCAATCACGTCGACCAGCCGCCGCGTCCTCTCGAAGAAAAGATACGGACGCTCGGGGTCGGTCGAAAGAAAACTCAGGTCCAGCGGCTGCCCGCTCGTTGCTCCATGTGGCGCCCGCCGCCCCGAAACCGGCAGGTGGAGCGCGAAGCCCACCCCGTCCTCCCGTCCCAGGAAAAAGGCCACCCGCTGCAACCCAAGCGTCTGCACCAACCGGTCGCCCAGCAAGGCAAGCATGGCCTCCCGGTTGGTCTCCGAACTCAGTTCCCGCGCAAAA